>NZ_BAUP01000152.1:0-31781 GCF_000648275.1 Holospora elegans E1
ATTTCAGGAGGAGATTTCAATGCTGTTAAACATTTATTTTGACACCTTCAACACTTATGGGCTCGGGCACTAGAAGATGGTTGCGATACGGGCTATTTCCAGCAGATAACAAATGTTTTTGATGAGGCTTATCATGCCTGTAATTAACACGCAAAAATATCAAGAGCTTTTGAGTTTGAATGAAGATTCCTTATTTATAAGAATAGATCATGATGAGGAAATGGTTGCGACCGTTTATAAGGTTTTGAATGGTCGGCCTTGTATTTTAAAAATATGCGAATCTCCATTTGATTATGCAAATGAAGTTTATTTTCTGGGTTATTTTTCTAAGCAAATTTTAGTTCCTAAAATTATCAGCACTGTACCACTAGGAGCGGAAAATTTTGCTGCAGTTCTAATGGAGTATTTACCTGGAGATTTGCTAACACCTCATACCATAACAAAAGAAATAGCCTTTGAAATAGGAAAATCTTTGGCAATAATCCACGAAAATAAAACAAATGGTTTTGGATATTTGAATAGAAACTTAGAGTTAAGCCCAGACCCTATTTTGCATTTTAAGGCGAAATTTGAAGAAGGTATAGATGAATGCAAAGGTCATCTACCGAAAGACACCATCTTGAAAAGCTTGAATTATTTTAATGACTCTTTAAATCTTTTAGAACAAGTTGATGATCCATGCATTATTCATAGAGATTTTAGACCAGGCAATATAATTATCCATCAAAATACTTTAAGTGGAATTATTGATTGGTCATCGGCTAGATCAGGTTTTGCAGAAGATGATTTCTGTTCTATTGAACACGGTGAATGGGGGAATTTTAATGGCTACAAAAATGTTTTTCTATACGGGTATCGTAGCGTCAGAACAGTGCCTAGTTATAACGCAGTTATTCCTTTATTACGACTGAACAGAAGCTTGGCCGTTATTGGATTTACTGTCAAAAGAAATACATGGAGTAATATTCACGCGAGGGTCTATAAATTTAACAGGAAATATATTGATATGTTTGACTTTGAAAAATCATAGACGTATCAGTTCCACCGCCATATGTAAAAGTTTAAGTAGCTGGCGAATAGGATCCATGACAGATAAGGAATCATCAGCAGCGAAACCGCTTTCATTTTTTTGTAAGTCAGATAAATAAGCGCACAGACCAGAATATCCATAGCGACCAAAACTACGAGAGAAATCCCGGTTAAATGGTAATGGAAAAACAAAGGTGTCCAGCTCCAGTTTAAAATGAGCTGAGTTACGTATAATGTTGTGATAACACTTAGCTTAGGAAATGAAGACGTGCGCCAAATGAGCCAGCCGCAAGCGCCAATCATTCCGTATAAGATAGTCCAAGCAACCGGAAATACATAATTTGGCGGTGTCAGGGGTGAGCGATTTAACGTGCTATACCAAGTGCTAATCTCTGGCTTGGTTAGAGAGCCGATAGCTCCACCAATCGCTATAAGTGCCACAATCCAGATGATTAAAGAGAAGCGGGTTTTATTTTGCATCTTCTGCCTTATTATTAAGGATTGTATTAATGTAAACAAAAAATTGACTTTGAAAGATTGAATTGGGATCATACTTCTTTTTAAGATTGATCCATGACTTAATTTCAGGATAAGCAGATAATAACTGTTCTGGAGTATAATGTAATCGATATGGAAGGTAAAAAGTTCCATTTACAGCCAACGCATCATCGATAAGCGCTTGAGTAAACCTTTTCATTTTTTCTTCGTCTTCTGGAGTTTGTCCTTGAGAGAAGAGACATACGAGACCATAAACATCTTGTTTAGCATAAGGCAAAGATGATGTAGCATCCTTTTTAACCTCTCGTATCGTTACATTCAAGATGTTGATATTGTGTGCTATTACATGCATCTTTAGTTTTTGTATAAATTGGGATACATGTTTTTTAGGGATAAAGTATTCATGCAAAATATCTTTATTTTTTCCATAAAGGGGCCAGAGAATATGTATGTCTGTATTCATCGCATCATTGCGGCTCAACAACGTTGGTTTTTCTGCAAGCATCTTTGTATAAGTTTTTTCTGCCTGCCATCTGAGCTTTTTGCCTAGATTGTGGTACTCAGAAAATCTAAAAATGCTACGTTTAATTGCTATAAGCTTTTCAGGACTAATGTCATTTTCTTCTGCAAAAGTTTTTTGAGTTTCGTACCAAAACAAACCAACTTCATTCAAGAGATTATCTTGGTCTGTAGAAAGTCTAGCATAAGCTAATTCTATTTTTGGGTTACCGCTAATACTTTTCTCAAACTTCTCATGGAAATTCTCTGCTTTTGTAAAGAGGGCGTGAAATTTCACAAGCGAATTTGGGACAGTTCCAAGTTCTGCATCTACAATCAATGCAAACATACCGTATCCACCTATAACTGCATTAAATAATTCTGGGTTTAGAGAAGGAGAAATAGTCTGTATATCTCCATTAGCGGTTATAACAGTCATTTTTAATACTGTTGATACAATGGGTGGAGAACCCACTTGCCATCCGTGAACATTTACCCCGATTGAACCTCCAACGGTGAATATATTATCTGATTGCATAACCTTAACGCTTCTTCCATGGCGTGCTAGAATTTCCTGGATTTTTTTCCACGTAGCACCAGCTTGTGCTGTTACGGTATTTGTTTTGGGGTTATAGGTCACATTGTTAAAATTAAGCATATTCAGAAAAATAGCATCCTTAGAGAAAGTTTGCCCACCCATAGAGTGCCTGCGCCCCCCAATGCTTATGGGTTTGCCCTTTTTCTTGGCTATTTTAATACCTTCTTGCATATCCTGAATATTGTTTACTTTTATCATTGAGTGAATAAATTCGGCATTTCCTCCTGCATCTAAAATTCTTTTGCGTTTTCGTTCTAGTACATTTTCTATTAATTGCGGTTTATTGCTTTGCAACCCTTTAACGCCAGACTTATATAAAGATTTTGCACGTTTAGAATCATCAACGGTCCAACTAATAACAGGATAACCGTGAGCCACAAGGTTTGCCAGTACCCTGGGGGCTAGGTTGAATCTGGGACCTAATACATCAGGTCTAATAATTCTCCGTACTTGTTTTTGCACCCAGTGTTGTTTCAAAACCCATGGAATTTTGTTAAATTGATCCTGAGATTCTTCACCAAATGCCGTTGTATTATCAGCAAAATCATACATCAGCATGATGTCGCGACTGTATAACCTGATGGTGGCTAATGTAATAGGATTAAAAGATTCAACAAATACATTATCCTGAAGCTGATATCGTTTTATACAGTCAACCACACGATGTGCCATCTGAGTATCGATTTTATTACTAGATTTTATATCAAGAAAAATTACTTTTTGTCTTCCCACAATAGTAAAAAATTCCTCAAGTGAGATCAGCTTTTCTTCTGTGCCTTTATATCGCGCTTGTGACAGACGCGACCAATCATAATCTTCTGGTATTCCTTGATGGTCTGTATATTCTTCTAAAGTATCTCCATGATATAAAAATAACACGCCATTTTTTGACATACTGACATCAACTTCTATACCATCTACTGTACTTGATAGAGCTTCCGTAATTGCAGATAGACTATTTCCTGGGAAAGAATCCGATATTAATGCCTTATGTGCTATAACTTCCGGAAAATCATAGTGATTTGCGCCCACCGGTAAGGCGGTAGGTGTATATAGCGGTTCTGTAATGGAATACATCCAAAGCCCAACAAAGAATACTAGGAACGTGTATTTAAATTTTTTGCCCATTTACAACCTCATCAATAATTCGTTTATGCGTTTCAGTATCAGAGTTACTTTTATCTGCTATCTGGCATAGCTCAAATGTTGCTTTCCACAATGCCCAGGCGCGGGCTCGGAGCCATGTATCTGGGGCCATATCCATTTTTGATATAAAAATCTCACGAGATTTGCCGCTCAAATAAGTCCATGCAATAACAAGATCACAGGCAGGATCGCCAACCGCAGCACCGCCAAAGTCAATGACTGCTGATAGTTTTCCACCATCCATCAGTATATTGCCAATCGCAAAATCGCCATGAATCCATATTGGCGCCTTATTCCATATTGTCGCACAAGCCTTATCCCATAAAGCTAATGCTTTGCTTGCATCTATGATTTCAGCTAGCTCTGCGATCTGTTCTCGCGCTCCTTTATCGTAAACACTTACATGATCACCTCGCCACCAGTTGTGCTGACCCGGCTCGCACCACGCCGAAGCTCCAGCGAAGGCGGGAGGGCCTGCAACATCATTAATTGTTTGCAGCTCTTTTAAAAATTTGGCGAGATCAAAGGCAAGTTGTTCTTTGTCTTGAGTTGTTAACGTCAGGAGGTTGATACTTTTTCCAGGCAACCATTGATATATAGAAAATGGATAAGGATAATTTGCCGATGGCTTTCCCATTTTAATCGGAGCTGGAATGCTAACGCTTAAACGTTTTGCTAATTGCGGCAGTAGTTCTTGCTCTTTTGGAACTTTTAAAGCGTAAGTCTTAGCTGTTGGCATACGAATAAGCATATGCTCACCAAGCCTATAGGTGCGGTTATCATGTCCTTGTTTCTCAACATCAACGATAGGTAAACTAGCGTATTCTGGAAATTGCTCCGCTATGAGTTTGCCCGCAAGATCAAGGGGTGGAGTAGATTCAGTAGTCATAGTGTTCTCTTACAAATTAAAATAATATCCTTGGAGTTCAGTGGATCAAAGGGCGCCTTCATGAAATCCCCATAGATTTCTCAAATCTCAAGCCCAGACTGCCTCAGAATTTTTGACAGGTTCGTTAAGTTGGTAAATTTCAATTCAATCTTGGTTAAAGTTTCAAAACTTTGCCATGATCGTTTTGTGGTATATTTCACAATGTTTGTTTTAGGATCAAAAACTTGCATACCATACACTTTAACCAGCTGATTTTTATCATAAATGAAATCATGCCAATGTTCAAATCGTGGAGCGTCACGCATTTCATCATCGGTTGTATTGCGTGTGTTCATGATGAATAAACTTTTGTCATGCATATGGATTGTAATCGAAGAAAGGCACCTAAACTGGTCTTTTTCTGTAAGAAGAGCTTGGAAGCTGTTGCCTGCCATTGTTAGTAGATCGAATTTTTTATTAAGGTTAAAATTGCGCATATCTACGTTTAGATACGTAATATCAAGCCCATGGTTTCGTGCTTTTTCTTTAGCTAATCCAAGCATCGGATCGCTGGTATCTATGCCAATGCACTTTAACCCAATTTCAGGAAGCCTAAGTGTTACGCCCTGTACCGCAAGCAATATCAAGTGCTTCACCTTTTGTTACGGTGCTACAAAAAACATCGAAATCATCTGTGTAACCACCGTATTCTGATTCATAAATTAAAGGTGAGCTATACTCTGCTAAGCTGTTCATAACTCCACCTCCATAACGGTTACAGGATGAGATTTAAATTCATCCATACCGATTTTCCTCCATCCAAGACGTTCGTAGTATTCTGGTATTGTGGGATCAAAAGCAAACAAGTACAGCTTTTCAAAGCCAAGCTCTTTTGCTTTTAGGACTGCGATGTCAATCAGCATTTTGCCGATCCCCTGTTTTTGATATTTCGAGGCTACTACTACATCTGCAAGCCACGGCCCTAAATCTGGACAAAACTCTTCCTTAAGTTTCAATGTGCAAAATCCTACTGGAATTTCATCACACAACGCAACGAATGAAGTTGTTTCATCTGGGTGATTGAGCTCATCATATGTCAATAACTCTATCTCTTGAATTGTAAGCTCTGGAAACCAAATTCTACCTAAAACGTCATGCCACACTTGAGCAAGCGCTGGTATAGCATCTGGATGATTTTTCAGAAGGTCGATTTTGATCATACAATGCCTCCATAACGATTACAGGATGAGATTTAAATTCATCCATACCGATTTCCCTCCATCCAAGACGTTCGCAGTATTCTGGTATGGTGGGATCAAAAGCAAACAAGTACAGCTTTTCAAAACCAAGCTCTTTTGCTTTCAGTACAGTCACATCAATCAGCATCTTGCCAATGCCTTGCTTTTGATATTTTGGATCGACGACAAGTGAACCGAGCCAAGGAGTAAGATCTGGACGAATGCCATCATTTTCACGCAAAGAGCACATGCCAACCGGTAAATCACCATCTAATGCAACAAAAGTGATTGGCAAAGCGTGGATCTTCAAGTGATCTGCAAATCTTGTGATAACACGTTCAACGGGTACATCAGGAACCCAGATTTTACCTAATACTTCATGCCAAATGTGTGCAAGTGCGGGTATAGTGCTGGGATGGTTTTTAAGCAGTTCGATTTTGATCATGACGCTATCTCACTTATTAATTCTGGCATCAAAGTTTTTACTCTTAAAATTGTTGGCAATACTTGCATGACTTGTTCTATCCCAATATTTTTTTGCTCAAGTTCTCTTTGATTGATAGACCGATTAATATTGTAAACCATCCAGTTAATCCAATTTCCCATAACCCCATAAAACGCCGCTTCAATTATGCGTTTTTCAATTAAACCTCCGGACTCCGAATAAGATTTAAGCATTTTATGGAACAAATTGATCTTGAGATTGGTTGTCACGCCCGACCAATCTAACGCAGCATTTACAATTTCATATGTGGGGTTTAGTTTACGGGCCGATTCCCAATCAATTAATAGAGGTTCCTTGTTCTCAGTCCACAAAACATTTTTTTGATCTAAGTCACCATGTCCAACGACTGTATGTTTTTTAAGAATTTCAATTGAACCCAAATAATTTTCATTAATTTCGAGAAGGGTAGATAAATGGGAATTTAAAATGTCAGCAAATGGAAGCCGCATTTGAGTTGACTGCTTAATTAAGTTTGTAATGTGTTTGTTATCATGAATATCAAATTCAGGTTGATCGATACCTTCAATACAGAGATTTATTAAATGCATTTTTGCAAGTATTCTGGCAATGAATAATGCTTGACCTTCGTTAATTTCATCTTTATCTAAAGCTTTCGCGTTAACCCAAGGGTACACAAGGTAGCCATATTCATCTGTAATTAAAAGATGTTTATCAGATTGCGAGAGAGCGCATACCCCAGGGATATTTTGAGCTATAAAACTTGAAGCTATTTGCTCGCTCAATTCATAATTTTTAATGACTTGCTCATTTTGCAAATCAATATCTTTAGATAGCTGCTTAATCGCATAGGAGCCTTTATCTGTATCAAGACGCCACATGATATGCAGCAAGCCACCGTGTACTCTTGTGGGCGCTTGAATCGGTGTTCCAAGATTAAAATGATGGCAAATTGCTTTGATGTGATTCTTATTTGCAGACAGAAAACGTCTAATCAATAAATGATGGGGCTTACCGGCACCGCTACAATCTCCACCCATTATAAAGTCAGCAATATGCTCAAAACCTGCTTTCATATAAACATGCTCTGCTCTAGGATTATCACTAGCAGGGTCTATTATAAATGTATCGGCTGATCCGTCGAATTCTCTTCTGAAGAAATCAAGAAATTCCGATAAGGTCTTGGCCCCATAGCCTTTGCCAAAATAATCTTTATCCCCAATCATGTAATCGATGCCATACGTATTACCGGTTTTTGAAAGGTGACTTAATTTAATATCATCGATGTGGTCTTCAGCTGTTTCTTGGATCGTCATTAACATTGCAAATGGGTGGCGATTCCAGCTTGCTATCCAATAAAAATACTTGCCTTCACAATAATTCGAAGGTTCTTTTCTGCCATTAACAAAATTTAAAATATCGTCTTTATGGCCTTGCGTATTATCCCAAAACTCCTGAACAAAAGGCTCTGCAAGCCAACCAAAAATAATATTAACGTGATTTACATTGGCTTTTTCAAAATTAATGCTCATGCCACTTGCTCCAAATATAATTTCATACCTTCATGACTTGCCTCGAAGCCAAGCGTTTCATAAAAATGTTTTGCTTGTGATCGCTTTTTATTTGTTGTGAGCTGGACAACAGAAACATCATTTTCCTTGGCATAAGAAATCGCTTGATTAAACATCCAAGATCCTATTTTCTGGCCTCTATGTTTCCCGGCTACCCTGATTTGCATACGGGTGCTGCCGATAAAAGTGAGTGATGGCATAATGGTGAGATGGCAGGTGCCAAGAATTTCATCGTCATTTTCTATGACCATTAAATATTGGTTTGGATCGCTATCGATTTTGTAAAATGCTTTGATGTAGTTTTCATGCACTGCAGCTGATTTTGATTCTCTTGTGCTTCCTAATTCATCTTCTAAGAGCAGCGCTATAAGACGTGGTAAATCAGCAATTCTTGCTTTTCTGTGGGTAAGGTTATTCATAGCATTACACCTTCTTGGCAATTGTTAATATTCGCTCAGAACCCTCTTTTGAAAACGCTTCGCCATTTATGTCGGTTTGAGCCAATACAACAAACCCATTTTCTTTTAAGATTTCTTGCAACTCATCGCTACCGTAAACCTGTAAGGTGTTTTCATAACCTTTTGATACTTTTGTGGGGCTCTCATTTCCATCTTGATAAACATAGGTACTATAGGATGCTAAAATGCCGTCATCAGAGATGGTGCTAAATTGGATTTCTCTGAATTTCTGACCATCGGAGACCGCCATCCAGTCTCCGGTTAATTTTGTGATGTTATTGCCGGCTTTCAGATAATCTAAGTTAAATATGTCGAAAATATACAAGCCACCCGGATTCAAATTACGATTTATATTTTGGATGGTGAGTTTAAAGTCTTCTCGAGTCAAATGACCAATTGCATTAAAGATTGTAATCGCAGCATCGAACTGGCCTGCATGAACAGTGCGGCAATCTCCTTGTAAGAATTTAATTTTCAATTGCTTTAATTTCGCTTTTTGTTTAGCAATTTTGAGCATGCTCTGGCTAATGTCGCTGCCTACGACTTCAAAGCCTGCCTCGACGAGCCAAAAGACTTGAGAACCAGTGCCGCAAGTAAGATCAAGAACGGTAGCAACCTGATGCTCTTTTAATATTTTCTCTAAAAGCGCATTGATGGCCTTCGAATTATTTTCATTAAATTCATCATAGCACTCAGCCCTTGTGTTGTAATAAGAGGCTTTTGCTGTTGTATGTTTAAGTGTTTTCATATTCACCTCTGAGTTAGTATTTTTATATGATTCATAATCGCTTCTGCAGCATCTTCCGGGCTTAAATTGCTAACATTTAGCGAAAATACATTAGGGTGGGAGATGGAAAGAAGTGGGGGTTCATCGTGCACATCTTGCGGATCAATTGATTTCCATCGATTACGCCTCTTTGGATCCACAACCCGTCGTAAATGTTCATCTTGATCAATCAAAAGCCTGACAGGCACAAATATTGAGCCCCTTGCTTCTGCCATATAAACCACTTCTGCATAACAGACTTTATCGCCTGCATCTTCGTATAGGTTGTTTGTCAGAACATAACTGTTATGGATTTCTTTGGCTAAAAACGTCAAAACGCATCTTCTAATATTCCCAATCGCTTCCCAAGCAAAATCAGGTATCTTGGCATATCCGTCATATTGCAATAGCTCAAAAATAGGATTATTGATGAGTTGATTATCGCACACGATAAAACCATGATTTGCAGCCAACTCCTTAGCGATGGTGTATTTTCCAACTCCGGGTTTGCCGGTTAAATAGATGATGGTTGTTGGTTGTGTCATATCATCACGCTCCTAAATACATCTGAAGCTGGGTATTTTAACCATTGTGGTACAAGCTCTCGCAGGGGCTCAGCTCTAAAATCAATTTCAGATATTTGATGCAAGGGTACCCAAATTAATTCAATATGAGCTTCAAGTTGCGGTATTTTGTTTTCAATTTTCAAAGATTCTGATTCAGCCTCAAAAATAAAATTATATTCATGGTTGTGACAGATACTGCTATGCCCTGGTTCGAAGCTGTATTCTAAACATCCTAAAAATCTCTTGATTTTGCAATGAGCTCCAGTTTCTTCTATTAATTCACGAAGGAGCGATGTTTCAACCGATTCACCATGCTCAACATGCCCCCCTGGGAGAAAATAAAAACTGATTGGTAGGTCAAGTGTTTTGCAAAGCAAGGTTATTCATTTCATTGTGCTCCAAAATATATTATCGTTAGTACCTTCCAACCATTTAGATAAAGCGGATTTAAGTGGTAAGGGACGAAGATCGATCTCGTATAGCGAGTCAGTTGGTAGCCATTCGAAAGCAACATGCTCTTCTTTTTGTGGCACCTTATCTCCAAATTTTAACTCTGTAATACTGAGCTTATAAATCAAATTAATTTCGTGCGTATGACAACAGACCTCATCCCCTGGAAAATTCCATGCATGTTCAATAATTCCTAAAAATTTTTCTATTGCTGCTTCAAATCCTGTTTCTTCTTTTATCTCGCGAATCAGTGCATTGGATGCAGATTCTTGAAAATCAATATGCCCCCCAGGAAGATAATAAAAAGGAGTATTTAATTCATAATAATGGTTAGGGTGCGGTCTTGGATCATACGCTAGGAGAATATGCCCTTGATCTATTATCACGCCTCGACTCAAAACATGGATATTATTTTTACTCATGCGCTACCTTCCTCAATCAAAGTTCCTTGATGATAGAGTATCTTCCAATCACCATTGACTCTGCGCCAAAGTGTTGATCTTCTTGTGGCTCTTGTTTTGTCTTGGATAAGGGAGTATGTCAGTAAATAATTATCCGGCACGATTTTGGTGAGCTCAAAGTCTTTTGCTTCCCAAATATCTTGATAATCTGGGTCGTTATACCGCTCAAGCAGAGTTTCTATAACGTCTTGTTTGGTGTAGACATTACCTGATGCACCAACTTCCCAAAATTCATCACATATTTGTTTGGAAATATCTTCTTTTGTTTTTCCAAACTTTTCAGGATGATGAAAGATTGGCTCCCTTGATTTAAGTTCATCGAGGATTTTGTTCGGATCATCTTCTTGTCTTTGTGCAAATACAATACTTTCAAATTCCTTGCTCCATTTTGTCGGAGAAAATTCGATTATCTCATAGGTTGCTAGATTTTTTTCTGCAAACGGGTCCTGTTTCAATATTGTTTGCAAAACATCTTTGCTATCACATTTTGCAATTATTATCCCACCTTTACGTGGTATTTGAGGGCCAGAAGCAATAAAAAAATCCTTAGCATAGTAATTGCTTAAAAAATCTAAATGAGCTGATCTAAAGGCGTCAATTTTTTCCAATGGAACCTTGTAACTCAAAATTACTACAAATAGATTGGTTTTATCATTTCTCATATTATTCTTCGTCATAATTAGGATATTGCTCTGGTGATTTTCCAACTTTTTCAACAATACGCGGATACCTTGTTTTTTCTAGAGGCTCTGCAATAGATTTGCATTCGACTAGAAAAATCCAGTCATCCCCATAATCAAATAAGAATGCCATTTTCTTTTTTGGCTCAAACACCGAGTAAATTTTTGTTTTCTTAACTCCTTGCGCATTTTCACTTGGGTCGCAATCGTCCATATCAGCAAACAGTTCATAAATTTCATCGCTGCTGTATAAATCTTTAATGTTATTGTAAAAACCAAATGCATGATCCATATCAAAATCAAAAGATTTCACTATGAAATTTGCTAAGTCATATAGGCTTTTTTCACCTTTTATTTCTATGATCCTGAAAATTTTATTATCTACAGATATTTTAAACGTATAAATTTTGTTTTTCATTTTTTACTCATGCCGCGTCCGCTATTTGTTGTTGTAAAATTCCGCGTAAATGTTCGTCAAAGCCTTGCTTATTTTCCCCTAAGCTCACAAAAAATGATTCTTCGGCCTTGAGTAAATCCTTGGCTGCGCCTTGTATTTTAGCTACACCGGCATCTGTGAGCTCAGAAAATTTAGACCGTTCGTCACCTTCTTTTTGAGAGCGCTTGAGTAATCCTCTTTTCTCTAGGGCACGTAATACCTGAGAGGTCATGGTTACATCAAAACTCAAAAACTTTGCGAGGTCATTTTGCGATACATCAGACTTATCTTTCTTCAAAAATCCTAATGTCATCAAAAGCATAAACTGAACATGCGTAAGATCATGAGGCAAAAGAGTACTTTCAATCTTGCGCTTCCACGCAAAATAAGCAGAATAGAGCAAGAACCCTGACACTTCCTTCATGTTGATCCAGTTTGTTTTTAATGACTTTTTCATGAGTTTACTTTCCCGTTAGTGAGTTGAAAGGTGAAATAGATGGGTGTTGATGCATGCAAATGATCTCCTTTAAACAGTTATTTTACGCGTTACATACTGTCTATACACAAAATATATTTGCATAAAACAGCAAAGTACGTCAAGATAAAGCTGCGCATAAGGGGCAAGAAAATAATTTTGGATTTGATGAATATGAGGACCTTCTTAAAATGCTTTTTACTTATTATATTTATTTGGAGCGGCAATACGACTATGGCATCTGGTAAGACAATTAATTCACTGGCAATGCTTTTTAATTTGAATGGTAAAACGGCTATCATCACAGGAGCATCCCAAGGCTTAGGTAAACAATTCGCCATTATTTTAAACAAAGCTGGTGCGCGAGTAATTTTAGCTAGTCGCGATATTGATAAACTTAATGCTTTTAGTAAGGAACTTAAGAACAGCAAAGCCATACAGATGGATGTCGCTAATTCAGCATCAGTAAAAGCAGCGTTTGCTGCACTGGAAGAAGCCGGTGAAAAGATTGATATCTGCATAAACAACGCAGCGACTGAGGCCTTGACTCCTGTTTTTTCAGAGGATGATAATGGCGATTTTGAGCGAGTTATGCAAACCAACGTAATGGGCGTGTGGTATGTCACCAAAGCAGTCGCAAATCATATGAAGAGCCATAAAATCAATGGATCGATTATTAATATCAGCAGTGTAAATGGTGATAGCTTCCCTTACAAAGAGCTAACGGCTTATGCCGCAAGCAAAGCTGCAGTCATACATATGACAAAATCTTTAGTAACTGAGCTATCGCAGTATAAAATCAGAATTAATACAATTAATCCAGGACCGGTTCAGTCAGATTTGCTGGGTTCTCCAAACAAACATGACCCTAATTTCTGGAAAGATAAAATACCTGCAGGATTTATAGCCGAGCCAAGTTATCTTGATGGATTGATACTATACCTTGCTTCAAATAGCGCCTCTAAATATGTCACCGGTGCTACCTTCGCCATAGATGGCGGAATTTCTTGGGGTGGTAAATCGTGATAGAGAAGGAAAAGAATATGAATAAACAGAATATTGCTCTCGTTACAGGTGCATCTTCTGGAATCGGCGAAGCATTGACTCGGGAGTTGATATCCAAAGATTGGATTGTCGTTGGAATAGCTCGCAGGGTAGAGAAACTGAATGCAATAAAAAATGAAATGGGGTCCTCATTCATCCCTATTATATGCGATATTTCAGACAAGTCTGATATTCGTAGAGCTTGCCAAAATATTCTTGATCAAGGTCTTTGTCCCAATCTTTTCTTCTTGAATGCAGGTATCGCAGGTGAAAAAGTTATTGAAAACCCTGAAGCGTTTACGGTTGAAATACATGAACGCATTATGGCAGTCAATTACTTTGGCGTTTTAGCCTTTGTTGAATTTTTTGAAAAACCATGCCTGCTGGGCGGCGGTGCTCACTTTATTGTTACAAGTTCGGTAAATGCAATTTTTGCACCACCTACAGGGAGTGCTTATTGTGCATCAAAAGCAGCTATTTCAAAAGCTTTTGAGAGTTTATCGCTCACTTATTGCGGAAGAAACTTGATCTTCTCGTCCATTTATACGGGTCCCGTGGCAACAGGTGGTCTTAAAGGCAACTTTCCCTTTACATGGAGTGCTGAAAAAATGGCGAAGTATATGCGTAAATTCTCTGAGCTAAAAAAATCACGAGGTTACCCATCTCTTTTCTATTTCTTCATAAGCCACATCTTGCGCGTTTTGCCTGCTGGTTTAGTGATGCGTATTTTAAAAAAGATGTAAGAATTTTATGAGGAAAGAGTTATGAATGAATTTGTACACATCATTAAAGGAACGCCATTATACGTCTGGGCTATATTATGCTATTTATTGTTTGTAGGCATTAAGAGTTTTATGAGGAAAGAGTTATGAATGAATTTGTACACATCATTAAAGGAACGCCATTATACGTCTGGGCTATATTATGCTATTTATTGTTTGTAGGCATTAAGAGTATAAAAACAAGGGTTATTTATCTGCCCAAGCTCTTTATCATTCCATTAATATTGCTGGCTATTAAGTATAAAACGCTTCTTTCAGATGATGCTTTGGTATTTTGTCTTGTAATTATGGGAGGCAGCATAGCAAGCTTCTTTATAAACACAGGAAATACATTAAAGGTTATAAAAAAGAATGTTCAATTGAAGTGCCTGGAGGTTATGGAACGCTTATAGTATTGATTTCCTTTTTTCTTGTTAAATATTATTTTGGCTATTTAAAGTCGACAGATCCAGACTTGTTCCTTAAATACTCTATTATTGAAAGTGTAATAAGTGGATTATTTTCTGGCTATTTTATAGGACGGGCACTCACGTTTACGTATAAATATTTGAAGGTTGCAAAATCATCATGATGATAATACCACATTTAATTTTAAGAAAAGATAGCAAAATTCTATTAACGAGAAGAAGCCCGACTAACAAAATCTGGGCCTCTCACTGGCATTGCGTGACAGGAAGTATTGAGGCAGGTGAATCACCAAAAGAAGCCATTATTCGTGAAGCCAAAGAAGAAATCGGGATTAAGCTTCAGGATGTGACTTTAGAAACAACAGTTTTCCTTATAGAAAAAGATTATTTTGATTTTATGAAAAAATTTTATGCATTAGAACTGTTTTTTGTTAGTGATTTGGGCGACGCTCAAGAACCGACAAATTTAGAGCCTTCAAAGCAGGATTCTCTAGGGTGGTTTGATCCATATAAGTTACCAGAGCCCATGATCCCAGGAGTGGCTTTTGGCATCAAAAGCTATTTTAACAATCAACGTTATGTAGAGTTTAGAAATGTCTAAAGAAATCCAAGTCGTTCCCTATGACCCAAATTGGTCTCATATTTATGAAAAAGAGGCGAAGCTTATCGGGCAAGCCTTGGGTGGTAATTGTTTAGCAATTCACCATATTGGTTCAACGGCGGTACCGGGTTTAGCGGCCAAACCTAAAATTGACATAATCGCCGTAGTGCAAGATCCCTTGTTAGCTCGAGATCAACTGGGAAAAATAGGAATTCAGTATCGTGGTGAATACAATATCCCATTGCACTATGGCTTTAGTAAACGAGGAGATATCGATCTTAATCTCCATGTATATGAGGAATTTCATCCGGAAATCGAATTAAACCTGTGTTTCCGGGATTACTTGCGAAATCACCCAAACAAACTGGATGATTACGCAAAGCTCAAAGAAGAGCTAATTCAAGATGAATCATCATTTACCAAAGAAAATTCACCTTTTACGAATTACACACTCCGTAAAGGGGATTTTATTAGGGAAGTTTTGAGAGAAGCCGGATTTAACAGAATTCGCATGCTGAAATGTAACGACAACACAGAATGGGCTGCAGCCAAACATTTCAGGGACATTTATTTCTTTGGTCCCCACGGCATAGAAGATCCTTACACATGGACCTTTAACCATGAAAAGCATGCCCATCTTGTTTTGTATCAAGGCACAGAGATCGTTGCTTACGCCCATATTCAGTTCTGGCCTGATAAAAGAGCTGCAATTCGTATTATTGCCACTGATGAGAATAGGCGAAATCAAAGCTTTGGAAGCAGGTTTTTGACGCTTATAGAGAAATGGTTAAAAAGTTCAGGTGTTAAAAGCATCCATGCTGAATCTAGACAAACCAGCTTATGGTTCTATCTCAAAAACGGCTATACAGAAGTGCCATTTGATGATCCTGAAAACCACGAATCTGATCCAAACGATGTTCCGGTGGGTAAGGTGTTATGATAAAGATTAAAATAATTACACCAGACTTGGCTGAAGGACTCTGCCGCAAAATTACAGCTGATTTGCCGGAGTACTTTGGTTTACCTGAAGTCAATGAACATTATGCTGTTGGGGTCCGCTCTCGGCTCAATCTGGCGGCATGCATAGGTGAAGAATATGTTGGTCTTATTTCAATAGATTTTCCTTATCTTGAAAATGCCAATATTTATTGGATGGGTATTTTACGAGGGTACCACCGAACGGGCATAGGAAAACTCTTATCTGACGAAGCTTTTAAGCAGGCCAAAAATAAAGGCGCTAAAACAATTTCTGTCGAAACTTTATCGCCAGAGGAAACAGATGAAAATTATCTGAAAACATACCACTTCTACAAATCCTTAGGTTTTGCTCCACTATTCAATTTAAAACCTCAAGGCTATGAATGGAATATGGTTTATATGCTCAAAAGCCTGGATGATCTTTGTGAAAACAGAACAAATGACGTATTAATACGTCCCCTTATAAGAGAAGATATTGTAGTTATATCTGAAGCTTTCAAGGCAATAGGTTGGAATAAACCGCCATCATCTTTCGAAGAATATTTAAAGGAGCAAGAAGCGGGTGAGCGACTCGTTTGGGTGGCTCACGTCTATGATCAATTTGCCGCTTACGTAACCTTAAAATGGAAATCGCAATATTCGTCATTTAAGGCAAAAAAGATACCGGAGGTTATGGATTTAAACGTATTGCCGGCCTATCGCAAAATTGGTATTGGCTCCTTACTGCTTGATACAGCGGAAAAAGAAGCTGCAACAAGAAGTAAAGTTGTCGGCATCGGTGTTGGTCTTTATGCAGGCGCAGATGGTGGATATGGACCAGCTCAAAGACTTTATATAAAGCGCGGCTATATCCCTGACGGCAAAGGTGTTACATACAATTACCAACCAGCAATACCTGGCAATAGCTATCCGCTTGATGATGACTTGGTGCTGTGGTTTACGAAGAAATTAAAACAGGAGTTAAAAAATGAAGCCAAGAATTAATATTATTACTTTAGGAACAAAAGACTTAACCAAGGCCACAAGATTCTATAAAGAAGGGCTTGGGTTTACAAAAATGGATTTTGAAGGCAATATCAGCTTTTTCATGCTTAACGGCAGCTGGTTATCGCTTTATCCATGGGAATTGTTAGCTAAAGATGCGCAAATATATGTTGCATCTTCTGGTTTTAGAGGGATCACACTAGCGCATAATGTTGAAAACGAAAATCAGGTTACAGATATCTTAGAGCAAGCTAAAAACGCCGGTGCTAATATTGTAAAGCAAGCTCAAAAAACTAAATGGGGTGGATTTTCTGGATATTTTACTGACCTTGACGGACATTTATGGGAGATCGCATATAACCCATTTTTCTGGCCTGGACCGAAAGATGACAATGGTCATCTAGAAGAGAGTGCCCGATGACTTTCCCCTACAAAATCATCGATCTAACCCACGCACTTGATAGCACTATCCCTACCTGGAATGGTGGGTGCGGGTTTAATCACGATGTGCATATAGATTATTCTGATTGCCAAGGCGAAGATAAATTCCGCGTGATGAAAGTTAAAATGCATGCTGGGATCGGCACGCATATGGATGCGCCAAGTCACTGTATTCCTGGCGGGAGATTCATCCATGATTTTGATGTTAATGATTTGATCATGCCGTGCGTGGTGATTGATGTATCGGATCAATGCCATGAACGTTATAGTTTCAGCGCCGAAGATGTAGATGTTTTCGAAAGCAAGTATGGACTTATTCCAAAAGGCTCATGCGTGATGGTTAAAACCGGCTGGAGCAAATTTTGGCACGAGCCTTTAAAATACCATAACAACCATGTATTCCCATCCGTATCTTCTGAAGCAGCCTCACTTTTACTTGAACGAGGCGTGAGCGCCCTTGGCATTGATACACTTTCGCCTGATCGACCAGAAGATGGCTTTAAGGTACACAAAACCTTTTTGGGTGCGGATAAGGTAATCATAGAAAATGTAGCAAATTTAGATAATATGCCGTCAATAGGCAGCTTTGTTATGGTCCTGCCCATTAAAATTAAAGATGGTGCAGAAGCGCCGATAAGACTCGTTGGATTAATTGAAATGGATGTTGGCTTATGAATAATTTCACTCAAGAAAAACGCTTCATATTCACCGGCACTCAAGGCAGTGGAAAAACTTCTGTCATCAGAGAGCTAGAAAAATTAGGGCATGCTGTCATTCACGAGGCTGCGACTGATGTCATTGCACAAGAGCAAGCTAAAGGCATAGAAAAACTATGGGAAGAGCCTGAATTTGTAGATCAAATTACGTACATGCAGAAAGAGCGGCAGATGAACGCTACTGGAGATTTGCAATTTTACGACCGTTCACCTTTCTGCACCTACGCCCTTGGTAAATATTTGGCCCATTGGAAAGGCCTCGAATTTAAGCTTTCGCCTATCTTGCTTGATGAAATTGATCGTTGCCTAAAAAACGGCGTTTACCAGAACCAGATATTCTTTTTTGAAAATCTAGGGTTTATCGAACATACCGATGCCAGAAAAATTAGCTATGAAGATGCTTTGGTTTTCGAACAGATTCATCTGGATGTGTATAAAGAATTTGGTTTTGACATCATGATGGTACCCAAAGGGCTGACGGTTACACAGAGATGTGAATTTATTTTAGAGAGCGTGTTATGAAGCTTTTTAACCACGTCCAAATCAAAGTTAAAGGTTTAGGAAGGGGTCGTAAGTTCTACGACACTATTATGGCAGCTTTAGGATACAAGATGGTGCTTGAAATTGAAGGTGTTGTTGTAGGCTATGGAACAAGCGTTCACGATATGTTTGAAATACGCCAATTTGATGAAAAATCACTTTTATCTGAGCATGTTCATTTAGCTTTTAATGCGTCTTGCAAAGAAGATGTTGATGCTTTCTATAAAATTGCACTTGCTAATGGCGGGAAGTGCAACGGCGAAGCTGGCTTTAGGCCTCAATATGAGGACGGGTATTACGCAGCTTTTGTTATTGATCCAGATGGCCATAATATTGAAGCTGTTTATTCTGAAAAAGCAAAAGTATCACCCATTGCTAATTCATCAAACTGCTAAAAATAGCTACTAACCCAAAACTTGCTAATATAAAACATGAAACCCATTTTATCCGTTCAAGCCAGATTTTTGGTAAATTGTGTTTGATTTTAGTAATGACGGTTCCAAGCACACACCACCATGTCATTGAACCAAGGAATATGCCAACTACCATCGTAATTGACTCTAAGCCCTGGGAAGATCCAGCGCCAATGGACGCAAAAATTCCAACAAAGCTTAAAATAGTCATAGGGTTTGTTAATGTGAGAAAAAATACCTCACTCACAAGCTTGATACGACTTTTTTCACTAACATGCGCCTCATTACTTGCTACACCACTTTTTGCTTCTTTATAGGCAAGGTACAATAAAAAGATACCTCCTATTAATTTAAGGGCTCCGGCTACCTGAGTCATAATATGGGAAACGGCTGTAAGCCCAAGTGCTGCAATAAGCCCATAAACGCTATCCGCAAGCGCTGCACCTAATCCAACAAGTAAAGCGCCTTTAATGCCCAGCTCCAGTGTTTTCTTTATACATAACATGCCTATAGGCCCGACAGGTGCAGCAATAGCAATTCCTATCATCCAGGCTTTAAAGAGGTAAAGTAATATTGACATAAGTTTTTATCCTGTGTATCATATCTTGTACAGGACATTGTAATGAGAGATAGATTTATGTCAATACAAAATAGCGAGCACGACGATCTAGACCGCATGATAGCAGGGTGTGTCATGCAGGATGCAGCCCTTACGAGCACACAGTTAGGTGAGAAGGTTGGGCTTTCATCTTCTGCTGCAAATGAGCGACTCAGGCGATTAAAGCAAAATGGTTATGTCAAAAAAATTACAGCACTCGTATCTGCTGAATTTATGGATATGGCGCTATGTGCTTTTATTTTTGTCACTTTAGACAAAGCGGAACATCATAAAGGTTTCTTGAAGGCAGTTGGTGGCAATAAGTCTATTTTAGAATGCCATCATGTTACAGGAGAGCATTCTTATTTGCTGAAGGTGCGCTGCTCTAATACAAAAGCTTTGGAGGGCCTTATTACTGATTTTCTAAAAGGCCAGTGTAATGTTTCAAAAACAATGACACAGATTGTTCTTTCATCTCATAAAGACGAAAGCCTGATTGTGGATTAACGCACATTAAACTTATGAACATCCACCGCTTCACTAATCCCAATCTCTTCCAGAAAATCGGCATCATGAGAGATCATAATCATCGCACCGGGATAAGCTTTGAGTACTTGCGTCATATGTTCTTTCGTCTCTAAATCAAGGTTGTTGGTGATTTCGTCAAGAATCAGAAGTTTTGGTGTTTTGGCTGCGATTTGTGCCAAACTGAGTCTTGCTTTTTCTCCACCGGAAAGTGTGCTGACAGGGGCTTTCACTTCCTCATTTTTACAAAACAAAAAGTCATTAAGATGGCGTCTTATTTCAGTATGGGGCAAGTGGGGAACAAGATCTGCTATGGTCTCAAGCACGGTTTTATCAGAATAGAGCGTGCCATAATGTTGATCGAGATAGCGTCATAGGACCTAAAATGCCGCCTTCCAAAATATCTTGTCCTGTGGCTCTTAAGGCTCTTTGAACAAGCCTGTGCGCCCAGTTTGATCCCATATTTACCGCTAGATCAAAAACTTTGGTCGCTAAGTTCACGTCTTTAATGTCTTTATAAAGCTGAGGTTCCAAAAAATCCCGTTTATAGATGGCTTTGGCTTGATCGATTGTCAACGCATTAATATCAAGATCAGGATAAATGCGTTTTGAGATTCCGAATTTAGTTTCGCCACCATCATCGTCTATGTCGTTGCTGTAGCCGCCTTCATGGGAAAGCACAAAGCTGACTGCATGTTCAAGACGTTCATCGCTCAAAGTTTTAGGTTTATTTGACATGATTGAGTCTTGCCTCCAATTCATTGATTTCTTCATGAATGGCAATAAGACGCTCTTCAAGCCGAAAGACTTTTTCTGCCAAATGTTGGTTTTTCTGAAACCATTCCTCCTGCATCACACCCCGTGAATCAAGTTTGGCCGCCCACCAAATAGCGGTGAGTGTTTGCAAAATAATGGCGATAATAATGCCCAGGGGGATTTTGCGCTCTAATTGCCATCTGGTCAGTATGTTCGTTTTATTGGTCATCCGTATCTCCCTCAAAATCACGTGAAGCATCAATAGTGGTGCGGTAACCGCTGCTATCTAACGTGTGCTCGGCAGGTGTTATTATCCAGTCGCTTGGAATGCCGGAACGAAATCCAGATAAGTAAATTTTGGATTCTGCTACCAGATCCCCGCGACCTGCTAAGGGTATATTCAAGGTTTGTGTCCCACGTTGTCAGGCGCTCGAGTTTTGCTTGTGCTGCAGCTTTCGCAAGCCCGCTATTTGGATAAACGCCGCGGAGTGTATGCACAGGGTCACCATCTCCTGCTTTTTCTTCTATGGGCTCGGCTTTATCAGGATCATGCCAATAGCAAATGACAGAGGCTTGATGATCACGCTCAGCAAAGGTGACGCGCTAGCTGGAGACTTCTTTTAAATCAATGGTGCTGCCGCCAATGATTTGCCCGGTAAAAGATTTAGCTTTGCCTTCGGGCACAAAAAGCAAAAATCCACCGGCAGGTTTGCTGATGGCTCCATGGAGCTGTTCCAGACGTGATAGTAAATGCATATCGCTTTCTGCCGTTTGATCAATGTGCGGCAGGACAATATCTGCAAATTGTGAGGCAATGCGTGGTTCGTAACCGTGTTTGGCCGCAATGGTACTGACCAAATCACCAATGGTTTTTTGATGCCATTCATCGGTTTTTTGCGATTTAAAGGAGGCTTTTAAATCGGCAGCATGGCCTTTAATCTTCATGACTTGGGGATGCCCTCAAGGGTAACTTCATCAACAATATAAAGCCCCATGGAGACAAGCCCCGTTTCAGCTTGATAGATGAAATCCAGCAATCCTACTATTGCACTCATTAGCGGCTCGCCACTCGCCATTGGCTAACATCCAGGTTTTTTGATGATGGTGGATTTTTTCTTCGCAAGAAATGCAGACATAATAGGCATTGAGCGGATCATCCTCCCATTTAACTTGAGGCCATTTTAGAATTTGAAAGGTATGGCAATGTGGGCATGGCACCCAGTAGTAGCGTTGATCGGAAGCTTCAAACTCCCTCTCAATACGGCTTAAGCCTTGAACGGTAGGCGTTGAGACTAACAAAATTTTGCGACGGGCAAAGGTAGCAGTAGTTGAATAGCCAATTAGACCGGATCACCTTCACCATCTGCATCTCCCGGATAGGCATCAATTTCATCTAAGAATAAATACCTAACCGGCATAGAGCGCAAACCCACAGCGCTATTAGCGCCAGTTACCACAACAATACCGCCGGTGAATTCTTTGCTTTGGACTGTGTTACCTGAGTCGCGAGGCCTTGGGTCTTTAACTTTATCGCGCAAGGTAGGCGTGTCATCAAGCTAAACGTCCTTTAGACCACCGTTTACCCATTTCAACAGTGGGCTGAACGACCAGCATAGGACCAGGCGCTTGATCAATAATGTAACCAATCCAGTTATTGCCAGCTTCGGTCCCACCAATTTGAGCGCATTTGAGCGCCTTTCATAAAAATCACTTTTTCAACAGGTGATGATGGCGATAGTGTATCATGATTTCTTTAAGGTAAGGTGTGCGTTCGGTGCGCCATCTGCCTGGTTCAGAGGACGCTGTTTGCGATAACATGCGAAACCCATCCGCCCACTCGGAAACCTTGAGCAGTGGATCGGGCCGAAGCCCCGTATTAAAACTAAGGTGATAAGGATTACACGTCACGGCTTAATTCCTCCAAAGCAGTTCGGATTTCTTGAAGTAGCACCTCGTGAATTTTGTGAGCGTCATCAATGGAAGCAAGCAGCGAGGCTACTCGGTCAGGGATATTCATCAAACTATCACGTACGATTCTGGCCTTATTAAAAGCAGCCACTTTGACGTCCTCTACTGAAACCAGCTCACCAATTTCTGCTTTGGCGCGGGCTTCAAGCAGCTTGCCCCGTTCCATTTCATTTTTGATGCGGGTTTTAAGAAGAAGCGTTGAAAGCTCAGTTACATCAGAGGTATTTTTACGACGTTGTGGTTGGTTTGGATCACGTAAGGCAGCAATTGCGGCATCTGCTTGTTCAACATCCACAAGGCCATCAACCAGTTGAATGACGCCACTTTGTACAAGTTGGCCTGCGTATTGCCTTGAGAATCCATGCCGCTTTGCCCACTCTGATTGCTTGATGAGTTCCATAAGCTATCACGTACATAGTTCATCAAAGGTCTTTTGCGTGACGGCATGAATGGCCTTTGTTTTGGTTTGCGCCTGGAATCGTCTTATGCTGGTATCAATGTATTTGGGGTCAAGCTCAATCATGCGGCAGCGACGTTTTGAATGTTCTGCGGCCATTAAGGTGGTACCAGAACCACCAAAGGGATCAAGAACGATATCGCCAAGCTTACTGCTGTTCGTAATAGCGCGTTCCATGAGCGCAACTGGCTTCATGGTTGGATGCAAATTGGTAGCGCTGGGTTTATCGATAAACCAGACATCGCCTTGATCACGAGCGCCACACCAATGGCGATCAGCACCTTCACGCCATCCATAAAGAATAGGTTCATATTGCCGTTGATAATCAGCACGACCTAAAGAGAAATGATTTTTAGCCCAAATTAAAAAAGTAGACCAATGACCACCGGCTTGTTTAAATACTTTTTGCAATACAGCCAGTTCTGAAGCCGCCATGCACATATAAATGGCGCCGTTGGTGTTCATGATAATGTTAGAGCAAACATCATAGAAAAAACTTTCAAAGCCTTCGCCAAGATTGTCATTCAAGATTTTGTGTTTGTTTTCGCGGGATTTGTTGCGCAGCGTATCTTTGATGCTGGCGCCATAATTGACGTTATAGGGGGGATCACACACCGTGATATCGGCTTGCTCACCCTCTAAAACAATGTTATAGGAATCAATCAGCGTACTATCGCCACATACAGTCGGTGATCACCTAAAATCCATAAATCATCGGGCTTACTGATGATGGGGGTATTATCTGCAGGATCAACTGAATCGGCTTCAGCAGGTTCGTCAAGATCAATATCGGTTGCATCCAAGAGCTTTTGTATTTCATCAAAATCAAATCCTGTTAATTCCAGATCAAAATTCAGCGCCTGCAAATCTTCCAGTTCAAGTTTGAGTAAATCTTCGTCCCAATCCGCTCAGTTCAGCATGTTTTGATCAGCACCATAGGTGTTGCGCTTTTTGAGTCGCCCAATACGCTCGAAATCACTGACGTCTAAAAGACAGAAGTTGATTTTATCTATTTGTTTAGCTGAAGGGCAGCTCAGTATTTCGCCTAAAACAATTTGACCCAGTAAACATGCGTCTTTGTCTTCGCTCAATAATTTCTGTAGCCACTTTTCGGTGGATTCCCCGCGCCATTTTTTGTCAGCACCATCTGGTACGCCAATATCGTCAAAATCACAAACAGCGATGTCATCTCCCAAAAGCTCTTTAAATAAGGCATCACAGCTGTTTTACCGCTGCCACCACCTATAAATATAATCTCATAAAATCTTCCTCGTATTATAAGCGTCATACGCTCTCTCTATTGCGCCATTCGGCAGAAAAACAGGCTGCAAGTGTTCAAAGCATTGCACACGATCGTCACCACCTTCATCAGACAGAAAGATATATTCACAATAATCGCCGATGTCCTGAATAATACGTTCAAAACGATAGTAGCAAAGAACATCCTTGTTTATCGTTGTTTGGCCATAGCCCTGATAAAATAGCGATTCTTCTTCGGAGGCTGTCAGGCCACTATCCCAAATGCCAGCGCCGATAAACATCAGATCACGTTCCTTGGGAGCATAGATGATCGTATCCCAGTCAACAATATAAAGAGCGTTTTCTTTATCAAGAATCAAGTTCCAGCCGTGCATATCAGCGTGGCATAAAACATAGTCGAGAGGTTGCTTTTGGATCGTGATTGCAAGCTCTTCAGTTTGCTCAATTATTTTAAGAATCTCTGCACTTTTGGATTTCAGGAACAGTGCCATTTTTACAGCAACAGGCTCTTCACCCCCCTCACTTTCAATGCGTACTAGAAATGCTTTGACGGTCTCGCGTCCTTTAGAAGAAAACGTCTCCCTTGGTATATCTTTTGTTATTGATGAAGGAATATCAATGCTATGAAGCTTTTTAATGGCCGCCCCAAATTGGGTCCACTGATCTTCTGATAGTTTGGTGTCAACGCCATTACGGCTTTCGACATAAGGGTACAGAATTGCTTTGAAATCACCAAGATTTGTCGACAGCTGCCCAGTTTTGGTTGTAAGCGGAGGTATAACTTGTTTGATACCCAGATCAGCCAAATATTTTGGAACTGAGACCGAAGCTTCTAAAAATTCACCGCTTCTTAATTTAAGAAAGTGGTCTGCTCCGTCCGTGGTTGTCACGCGATAAACAGCTGTGTTGAAATCAGAACCAAGAGGCAAAAATACTACTTTTTCTATAGTCAGCCCATATGCATCCCGCAAACACGCAATGATTTCTTCGTCTTTGAGATTAGGTTTTATTAGCATTATTGGTCACTCATTAAGTCATCGTTCCTGTTAAATAAATTTAGCTACGCATAACATATGCAAACATACCGTATTTCTTTTTAGAAGGATAGCAGAAACTGCTTTCCAAGCCTTGATTCGCCTTGTTTTCTCCGTTTCGAATCTCGATTGCTACTCCGGTTTTCGTTCTCTAAAAAGTGAAGACCTAAAAAGTACTGATCGTCTAAAACCCAGGTAAATCCAGGGTTTGAGAACATGCGCACTGCCGACCGGAGTGTTCGCATGTATCGGAGATGGAGAGGATAAAAATGGAGATTTTGAGGGCAAAATGGCAAAGTTGGAGAAAGTGAGGTACGGGTGTAGTACCAGCTTAAAACGCTAGAAAGCCCGCAATTGCTGGGGTTTCTGGATTGCTTCACTGCGTTCGCAATGACGTGAAAAAAGTTCTCTCTAAAAAAGCTGGCGGAGAGAGAGGGATTCGAACCCTCGATACGTTTTTAAAACGTATGGCGGTTTAGCAAACCGCTGCCTTCAGCCGCTCGGCCATCTCTCCAAGCTGTTTAGAATCTTAGCACGATTAAAAAAAATTGTCAATTCGTTGCATAAATCACAATCATGGATGTTTGATTGTTAATTGGAATGATTACAATTGGCGTAATATCCTTTTTAATGGCCTTTTTATACCTATTTTTGTAGAAGGTGGATTGCTCGTTAATTAAGGCTCTATTTTTTACTCTAGCTAAATCAGTATAAAAATATTACGAAAAATGGAATTGAAACAAGTGGTCAATTGAGCAAGTTGAAGTTCTTCTTATATGTTTGGCTTAGGCCAATTTTTTCTCAATAGGATTAAGATCAGGGGAATAATGAGGCAAACAAAGTAAACTATGGCATCTTTTGCATAGCTTTCCCTTTATGGAAAGTGGAATTATTCATAAAACTACCGCTTTCTTTTGGAAGGTTTGGTAATAAAATCTTCTGCACCCAAAATGTAAAAACCTCTGTATTGACTGAGCAAGATATCAAACCAATTGCAATTGTATTTGCTAATTAAAGCGTCTATAGCATTTGTTCCCACCCCAGTCATGAGAGCCATAACACCGCTTGCCTTTATTAGAGTACCCATGCGTTCTTGGCATATCCTCAAGTCAATCTTTTTTTTCTGAGCCACCACGCTTCTTAGGAAAATAACAGCTTTTTTGTTTGTATTTTCTATGCTATCTTCCTATAGCTGATACACTTATTTTAAATAGGTGCGATGCTTCAATAATCCACCCCCCCATCTAAATATTCTATTCCCCTTTGCCTTAAATCGTTGCTGTGACTCTTTGTCATTTTCCTTTAATTGCACCTAATTCAACCTAAATTAAATGTGTTAGTGGTGTCGGCGCAGTTTCTTTGATTAATGCGGACAATTTTTGTTCTCGGTCAGCTGCATCTTTATCACGTAAATAAATGCGTAAAATCAGCGGATGGTTTTGATTTTCTAGCTGAATTTTAATGTTGAGATTAACACATCCACCAGAAACCAATTCACTGGAGGTAAGTTTTTTATCAAGATAAGCAAGGACCACCATTTTTTCTATCATACCTTCTGGCTAGATGGTACGTGATACTTATTTTCTCACAATCAACTTTAAACATTACAAGCTCCGCTTTAAAAAGATGCAGCTAGAACCGCGCGTATATCCTGTCCTTTCAAAATCACTTACGTATCCGAGTTTTTCGTAGAATACTTTAGTGCACTGAAAACTCATCGTCGTAACCGTTGCCATAGAACATCCTGACCTGCGGCCATAATCATGAACAGCTTCCATCAATTTGTGGCCCAAACCTCTCTTGCGATGATCGGGATGTACCCACAATTGATCGGTATAAATGCTGCCGAAAATCACTCTCCCGTTGCAGCCTGCAATGATCTGGCTGCTCCAATCTCTTATAAAAAGTGCAAAGGATGAGCTTCGCCAAATTCAGGTGTCTCTTGATTGATTTTTTGCGTTAGAAAATCGATGTCTTCACTTGAAGGTGTGGATGTGTATTGAATATTTACTGAAGATTTCATGCCTCCTCCGTTTTTTCATCACCCAAAAAGCCTCCAACTTGGGCATCCCACAAGTGTTTATAAAGCCCTGCTTTTGAAAGAAGCTCACTGTGAGTGCCATCCTCGTTGATCTTGCCTTTGTCAAAAACCAGGATGCGATCCATATGAAGTAAGGTCGATAAACGGTGAGCAATGACGATCGTGGTTTTATTTTGCATCAGCTCCCACAAAGATTCTTGGATCAAGCTTTCAGTAACAGAATCAAGTTGGCTCGTTGCTTCATCCAGAATAAGAATAGGTGCGTTTTTGAGAATTGCTCTGGCAATTGCAATACGTTGACGCTGTCCACCAGAAAGTTTGACGCCTCGTTCACCAACAAGCGAGTCATAACCTTGCGGCAAAGTGGAAATAAACTCATGAGCGTGGGCTTTTTTAGCAGCTTCAATTACTTCTTCATCGGTGCTATCTGCTCGGCCGTAGCGAATATTTTCCATTAAGCTTCTGTGGAACAATGATGGATCTTGGGGAATCATAGCGATATTTTCTCGTAAAGAGTCTTGGGTTACATCTCTAATATCTTGGCCATCAATCACGATGGCGCCATCCGTCACATCATAAAGGCGGAGGATCAAATTGACGAATGTTGACTTGCCGCCACCGGAATAGCCTACAAGGCCAACTTTTTGACCGGCATTAATTTCGATGGATTTATTCTCAAAAAGAGGCTCAGTGCCCTTGTAATGGAATTTGACTTGATCAAAAGCTATTTTGCCTTGTCTGCAATTTAAGGCCGTGGCGTTTGTTTTATCTGAATGCGTAATCTCGCTTGTTTCTAGCAAAGCTATTGCCTGATCGACTGCGCCCCAATTAGCTATAAAATCCCTTAGCATATGTGAGAGTTGAAAGAGTGTGTTAATGATATTAAAATTTATCATAATCACAAGCGCAAAATCACCTGGTGTTACAACGCCTTTCTGATAACCAAAAATAAGAGCAGCTAGAAAAAATAGTGCATAAAGTGATGTGAGCATGCCCAAAAAACCATACAACCAGGTATGATAAAAACCACCTTTTTCAGCTATATCAACAAAAGGTTTTTGCAGTTTGGAAAATCGCCCTTGTTCAAAAGTTCTGGCGGCAAAAAGTTTCACGCTCATCATATTGCCAAGATAGTCTGCAGCCAGGCCAATTATTTTAGATTTTTCCTCTGCATACTCCTTATTGAGCCTCATGCTTTTTTTCATGGAAACCATGGTAATCACAAAAAATAAGAAAACCCAAGCTCCCATACTTAAGGCAAAAATAGGTGCAACTGAGGCAAGCAGTCCTAATGAGATCAGTATTAAGAGTATGAAATACATAAACGGGTTAATGATCGTAAAAATCAGATGCGGCAAATGTTGGAATGCATCATTTATTTTCGATGTCAAAGAGCCAGAAAGCTGATTTTGAAAAAAGCTATACGGATATTCATATAGCTTCGTCATAAAGTGTTCCGCTACATTTAATCGAAACTTAGCTGTATATTTTGTGATGCAATAATCGCTCATCGTCCATACACTCACCAACATAAATTGAAGTAAGGCATAGAATGTGAATACAACCCATAGATTTCCTTGCTCAGCTCCCGAGACAATATCAATAAACAGCTTAACTAAAAGCGGCTTTAAGGTATTATCAACGGTGATTAAGCACATGGCTAAAAAGATGCCAACCACATACTTTTTATAGGGCCCTATATTTGCGATGATGAATTTAAGTACGCGCATAGAATTTATTACAACCCCCAGGATGTTCCAAAAGATTTGCCGCCATCAACAGTAATGCATGCTCTTGTTATATAAGACGAATGTGCATTTGATGCGAGCAACAACAAAGCACCATCCAAATCTTGTGGAGTTGCAACAAACCCCATAGGGATCTTCCCAGCAAATTCTTGTCGTTGTTGATCTGTGCCCAATTTGTGATCTGTCATAGGGGTATGAAAAAGACTAGGGGCTATAGAATTGATTCTGATCTTATATTTTGATAACTCAGTCACAAAAGATTTTGCCATATGAATCACAGCCGCTTTAGAGGTTGCATAAGCCGTTGCTTCTTTATAAGGGAAGGCATCTCCATTTACGCTGCCGATATTAATAATTGACCCATGAATGCCATGGTTCTTCATATAATTTTTTACTGCTTTGGTGACATACCACACACCCATCAGGTTCGTTTGGATAATGGACTCAAAATTATTCTGATCATCTTCTTCAAAAATAGGAGTAAGAATAGCAATCCTGGCATTATTTACACAGATATCAATCTTCTCACCATCCTTTTCTAACTCAGCAAAACAACTTTTTACGGATTGCTGATCTGATACATCCATCTGGATAGTTTTAGCGTTATTAAGCTTAAGCGCCAAGTCGTTCAACTTATCAAACCTGCGAGCGACTAAGATCACACGTGCGCCTACACTAGATAGAGAGCGGGCAAATTGTTCCCCAAGACCATTGGAAGCTCCTGTAATTAATGCTGTTTTACCTTTTAGATCAAATAGCTGCATGTTCAATTTTCCGCCAGATGACAAAATTATGAGATTCTCACAGCTTTATCTTGACATAAAACTATATTTTGTGAAACTATAATATGTGCAATAATGTTATGATTAATCTCTTTTTTAAAAACACCCTATTTTATGTAGAGAAATACATGTAAGATAACGCCACAAAAGACTACCCAATCCCTGTGCTAGAGAGTCAAAGTTTTACTTTTGCTCAGGCCTTTTACGTGGAAGCGCATCACGGACAGAGCCTTGGAGGCTGTTGGCCTAACGCATACCCAGTATGTCTTTATGGGGACACTGTTTGAGCTAGAAAAACATCAAGACAAGGCGACACAAAATGATTTGGCGAAGCTCACCAATTCTGATGTCACCATGACATCGCAAATCCTGCGTACTCTACAAAAACGTGGGCTTGTTTTTCCGCGCGCAAATAGAAGGTGATGAGCGGGCAAAATACTCCAGTCTATCACCTGCTGGTAAGAAGCTCGTCAAAAAAGCGGATGAAATTATGAAAACAAATGAGAAAGAGTATTTTGCTCCAGTGGAAAAAGATATGGAACAGTTTTTGACTTGCCTGAAGATTTTAACACGCGTTAAAGAAATTAACATTCTATGAAAATCACTTTCATCCCATTAGCTAAATCACATTTTCCACTGTTGCTGAAGCGGCTGGAAGCGCCGCACATTAAAGTGTGGTGGGATCAGGATGTGACGTATGCGCTGGATTTTGTTCATGAGAAATATAGCTCATACGTCAAAAGCTATACACCAAATCAAACTGAAAGTGTTGGACTAATGCGTTGAAAGTTGTCATTGACGCGCTCGACAAGATCCATGGCGATGTTGTCCCAGGTTTAGTCGAAAAAATGTATCATACTTTTGCAAAACTCTTTGGCAGAGACGAAAAATCGATTGTTGCGCACATATGCATTCTTCGATGGGGGTCAGATTGGGACTTAGGGAGGGCAAATAATGCACCTAAATCCCCCTTTCTTTTGCTGCTTTTTGGAGGTTTTTTCTTGTAGGGGCCTTGATCCAAGATCAGGGGAATGTTAGGCGCCTTTGGATAAGCGTCTTTCAGCTGATAAAAAAACCTATTCAAGGTTTCTAAGGACACTACCCGTCAAATCCAAGGCTCCCATCAGGTGTAAAAGAGGTTGTCGTGGCAATGTGGGTGCCTAACAGGTGATTTTCGTTTCCATGGTGTGGGGCATGTCGTCACCAAACAGGAAGGGCATCCTTCGGCGGTGTTGTCATCACCGTTGAATAAAAGGCTTCCTGCTTGGCTGCCTTTTCTGGCCGTGCTGCTGGCTTTTTAAACGAAAAGTTATAGGCGTGCAACGTCTTGCCTTGAATCGTATACGCAATGCCTCAAGAAAGCGCAGATATCACTCACCTTATACTTCTCTACATGACGACTGATCGTCAATCAGAAGAGCCTTAGCAATTTGACGATAGCTTCCCCTTTGTCGGAAACAAAACTGCCTTAATCCTATCTTCTACGCGTCGGTTCGTAACGCAAC
>NZ_BAUP01000151.1:0-2015 GCF_000648275.1 Holospora elegans E1
GGCGATCTGGAAGCTGAACCGTAGCGAAGGCGCTTCGCACTACTTTCTCGACCCCGACGGCCATAAGCTGGAGCTGCACGTCGGCAGTCTCTCCCAGCGTCTGGCCGCCTGCCGCGAACAGCCGTATAAGGGGATGGTGTTTTTTGATGAGTGACAGGGGGCTACTATGCATTGTTATAGATTTGATTATAAGTTGAGGTTAAATGTCTGCTGAGCACATTTTTTTGATGTAAAGTTACAAGCAAATTATTGGTTGCCCGAGTGAAACCAACATATAGTCGCTTTATCTCGTCGCTGAGATCATCGCTATTACCCATTATGTTTGAACTATCTATCACTGCGACTGAATGAAACTCGAGACCTTTGCTACTAGGCAAAGGTATAATAGACAAAAATTCGCTTTGTGGTGAGTAGCGTTTTTTATCTTCCGAGCTTGCTATAAAGTAGTGCGGGATTTTTGAATCCCTTAACTCTTTTACTAATATTGCAGAAAGATGTGCGGTCGAGGGACATAATATAGCCATGTCATTCCAGCTAACACCAGTATGATGTTGTTGCTTTAGCCATTTAATTATATGGATGATTTCTTGTTGGTGGTTATCAAAAACAAGCATGTTTGGAACCTGGCCTTGAAGTCCACCAGCATCTGGTTTATGATATTTAAAGTTATCCTCAATATGATCATTTAAATAATCAAATGCAATGCTGGTAGCAAAGTGGAGAATCTGCTGTGTATTTCGATAATTGATGTCAAGAATAGTTGTACGCCCTTGCGCTTTGATACCAACGCTGGAAAGCGTAAAATCAAGTGAGCTTTTTTTCTGATAAATTGATTGCGCATCGTCATATAGAAATAATAGATAGTTAGTTTCGCTATCAACCATTCCAGAAAGTATTTTTAGCCAATCCTGTTTAAAATCATGCCCCTCATCAATTAATACCGCACTATATTGTTCTGCTGCTATTGTTTTATTTTGAAAACCAGTAATAACAGCTTGCTCAAGGTTTTCTATAAAATTTTGCTTTGAGTTAGGGAGAATATTTTTAATTTTTGCTTGCTTATAACACCATGCATGGAAGTTGGTAATTTCAACCGGAACCATAAGTTGATGGCTTTTTATTAGAGATTTTAATTTTTGGGCCAGCATTATATTATAACACACGACAAGAATAGGTTTCTTTAAATTATTATCTTTCGCCAGGTGTAGGCAACGATAAAGGAGAATTAAGGTTTTACCTGAGCCGGCGACGCCGTGAATTATCCGATGCCCCTCACCAAGGCTTCTGGCGAGTAATTCTTGCTGAGTATCCATTATTTTTATAATATTCGGTGTTCGGAGTACAGATATTGGTTTGGCAGAACTCTCTGGTTTATCGAGAGCGTGGGTGATGCGAATTTCAGGGTATAAATGCCAACGTATACGATCTACTTGCTTATTACTTATCTCTTTAGAAAATGTATGTTTGACCAAAGAAAATAGGCGTAATGATATTTCTTCAGATGACATAAACTCGGTGATTTCATCTTTACAAATCACGATATCAGAAGGAAAAATATCACTATTGGAAAAGTATTTATCTAACTGCTTACGTGTAATATTACTGAGGTAGACTCCATGACCGTAGGGGGCGCAAAATTGTCCTTTATATTTTTCGTTGTCCTGAAGAAGTTGTGGGTCCCGCTTTAGATAGTTAATTGCGCCGTAAGAATATTGTCTGACCTGTTCTATGGGATGGGTTAGAGAAATGTCACCATCTGATGTTTCATATATCACATGTGTTTTATTAGCGGATTTTATTTTTGAAATATACCAGTCCTTCACTTCAATAAAAAGCAGCCCTCGCTGAGGATCCAGAATGATGAAATCAGGATGTGTTTGTTTTTCGCCAGTAGGAATGTCATACCAACAAGTACAATCGCTACTCAGATTGCTTTCAAAAATTCTCGCAAGACGCTTTTCTCCGGCAGTAATCTTGTTACCGCAGCTTCCGATGGTTGGGATGATCGTTGCCAT
>NZ_BAUP01000150.1:0-17907 GCF_000648275.1 Holospora elegans E1
ACTTCTCTACATGACGACTGATCGTCAATCAGAAGAGCCTTAGCAATTTGACGATAGCTTCCCCTTTGTCGGAAACAAAACTGCCTTAATCCTATCTTCTACGCGTCGGTTCGTAACGCAACACGATCTCCTTCTTTCAGAAATATGATACGTATTTTTATTAAATCCCGTCATTCGATCTAGAATTTTTTTGCTAAACTGAAAGCAATGCAAAGCCATTGCCTCGCGCTATGATAAACGTCCGTAAATTCTATGGGCGTTGTTCACTTGGTTTTACTTGTCGTTTTGCTTAATTGAGGACGGGCCTTAGTAAGCAATCTTTTTCATCTTTGCTGCAAAGGCGAGATTCTTTTTCTGCAACGTTAATCCAGGCTTCTTCTTTTTCTTGAATTTTTTCTAAACACTCACAAAGCGTTTGACTCATGACAGAAAGCTGCTCTATTTGAGATGCGTTAAGTGGAAGAGGAGAGTTCCTTTGAAAATGCACCAACTGCTCTTCTAATCTCCTTTTTTGATCTAAAAGCTCTTCAATTTCCTGTAATCCATTTTCCAGTAAAAATTTTTCTCGATAAGATAATTTTTCTTTTTTCAAAGAAGATCGCGCCGAAGCTTCAACACTAGAAGACTTTTCAGCACAAGGTTTTGACGATTTTTCTGGAATCTTAAAAAATGCATGGCGTTCTGACTCTGCTTGAAGATATTCACTAAAACTTCCAACAAACTCTCTAACCTTTCCTTGAGATTCAAAAACTAAAACGCTTGAAACCACATCATCCAGAAAATCCCGATCATGAGATACAATAATAATAGTTCCCGCATACTGCAATAAAAAATCTTTTAAAAAATCCAAAGTCTCAATATCAAGATCATTGGTAGGTTCATCTAAGATTAACAAATCAGGACTTTGAGATAATAGCTTTGCCAAACGCAAACGATTTCTTTCCCCCCCCGAAAGCATTTGAACAAGACAGTGAGCTTGTTCTGGAGAAAATAAAAACTCTTTTAAATACGCAACCACATGACGCTGCTTTCCCTGAACGTCTACATAGTCTGACCCTTGAGAACACAAAAAACGTTTGACCGAAAAAGAAAGCTCTTCTATAGGCTGATTTTGCTTAAACATGCTCCAATGAAGCGTAGAAGCAGTTTTTAATATTCCTTCGCTAGGCGTTATTTCTTTGGTAAGAACACGAATTAATGTACTCTTTCCACATCCATTTGGCCCTATAATTCCTATACGGTCACCTTTCAGCAAGCGAAAATTGAGCTCCTTGAACAACCCCCTGCCCTCTGGTAACGTATACCCCAAATTCCAGCCTTCCATTAATTGTCGTGTAAGGCCTACATCATCTTGGCGAGACGGTACCATTTTTTGCTGATTTTTACTGAAATTTGCTTTTTGCGCGCGCAGCTCTTTAAGACGGGATAAGCGCCCCTCATTTCGTCGTCGTCGCGCAGTCACACCACGAGCCAACCAGCGCAATTCTTGAGCTAATTTTACATCTAAACGAGACTGAATACGAATTTGTTCTTGCAAAAAAGTTTCCTGCCACGTTTCAAACCCCTCAAATCCCACGGGGGCTGACCTTAGTTTTCCTTGATGAAGCCACAACGTCCGTTGCGTAACGTTTTTTAAAAACTTTCGATCATGAGCAACAATAATAAATGCCTGCTTGGATTTTAAAATCCACGATTCTAGCCACTCAATACCCACGATATCTAAATGATTGGTGGGCTCATCCAATATAATTAAATCTGACGGAATTAACAAAGTTCTTGCAATATATGCTCGCCTTAATTCCCCTCCTGACAGCTGAGAAAGCTTTTGTTTAGGATCTAAGTTTAAAGTTAATAAAAGTTCCTCTGCCTGAAACGCCAAGTGAGGCGCTTTCAAGACTTCGTGCAAAAAGGTTTCTACGGAACATTCCGGAACATTTTTATGATTTTGACACAGATATGCAATAGACAATCCAGGTTTTGGGATATAAACCCCTTCCTCAATATCAAGTTCTTGAGCAAGAACTCTTAAAAGAGTGGACTTTCCACACCCATTGCGCCCTACTAGAGCAATTTTTTCTCCAGCATAAATGTGCACAGTTTCTTTAGACAGTATAACCTTCTTATGAACATGTAACGCAGCATCTTTAAGAGTTAAAATATTCATACAATATTTCCTTTTCTTTTATTCAAGACTACGGCTTTACACTCTTTCAACTGAATGCATCCAAAAAAAAACTTCAACATATCTTTCCTATTTTACACAACAATACTTACAATTTTATGAGGAATAATAATGACACGGTGCATTTCTTTTCCGTTTAACACTGCTTGAAACTTTGGAACTTTTAAAACTTTTTTTAGTATTTCCGCTTCATCTTCATGAATAGAAACTTCAATCGTTCCCTTTGATTTTCCATTAATTTGAACAGCCAACGTAACCACTTCATCTTGAAGCAAGGCTTCTTCATAAGATGGCCATTTGACAGAATGGATAAACACACCAGGGTTTATATGGTTATACAGCTCTTGAGCTAAATGAGGCATAACAGGAGCCATCATAGAAATAAAAGCTAAAACCGCTTCTTTTAAGGCCCAGGAAGAAGAATCATCATCTTTTTGAAAATCATTTTGAAAATCTTGAATTGCATTCCCTAACTCTCGCAACAACGTAATATACTTATTCAGATGATACCCTTTGATGGCACGTTCAATAAAACAAATGCTGCGGTGTGTGGTTCTTCTTAAGTTTTTAGCAATCAAAGAAAAATTTTTAGGCTTTTTTAGATGATCATGAAAAGAAATTTTATTCTGAGTTTCCGAAAAAACATTCCAGAATCGGTGAACACATCTCCAACATCCTTCAATCCCCTCAATACTCCATTCCAAATCTTTTTCTGGGGGGGTGTCTGAAAGCATAAAAAGCCGCAAAGTATCTGCTCCGTAAGTCTTTATCATATGATCTACACTTACTACATTGCTCTTAGATTTGCTCATTTTTTCGCTGCGCCCCACCGTTACTGGGCTTCTATCACTAGAGCGACAATAAGAGCCATCTTCCTGTTTTTCTATCTCTTCAGGGTAAAGATAGCTTCCATCTTGGGCTGTGTACGTTTTATGACACACCATCCCTTGAGTAAATAGTCTTTGAAAAGGTTCTTCAATATCCCAATATCCACAAGCTTTTAAAGCTCTTGAAAAAAACCGCGCATACAAAAGGTGTAAAATTGCATGCTCTACTCCGCCAATATAGTGATCAACTGGCATCCATGTCTCGATGGATTCTTTAGAAAAGGGTTCTTGAGTATTATGTGCATCGCAAAATCTTGCAAAATACCAAGATGATTCTACAAAGGTATCAAATGTATCTGTTTCTCTTTGTGCTTGCGCTTGACAAGAAGGACAAAGAACGTGCTTCCACGTTGGGTGTGCAGCAAGAGGATTCCCCTTTCCTTCAAACATCACATCTTCTGGTAAAATCACGGGTAAATCTTTTAGTGGAACAGGAACTATTCCACAAGAAGGACAATGAATAACAGGAATAGGCACGCCCCAATATCTTTGCCTGCTGACACACCAATCTTTTAATCGATACACCGTTTGAGGATGTCCAAAACTTTGCTTACTTAACGCTCTTAACATGGAATGATGCGCTTCGGAAACTGTCATCCCATTCAAAAATTCTGAATCCACCATGCGCCCATCACTTTGAAAAGGAACCGTTTGCGCTTCAAATGGACGAATCACAGAAGTTACCGAAAGTCCGTAGCGTCTAGAGAACTCAAAATCCCGCGCATCATGGGCAGGACATCCAAAAATCGCACCAGTTCCGTAATGTCCTTGAACATAGTTTGTAATGTAAATTGGAATCCGATTTTGCCCTAAAAAGGGATGCTTTCCATAATATCCAGAAAAAACTCCCTCTTTTTCTTCAGTTTCTGCTGTGCGAGTAGAGGTATCTTTACAATTTTGCTTTTTTAAAAATTCTGCGATTTTTGGATTTTCTTTTTCCCAAAGTACCGCTAGAGGATGCTGAATAGAAAGAGCAAAAAATGTTGCACCAAACAATAATTCAGGGGTAGTGGTGAATGTCGTAAACGTTAAGGGAGTATCCCAGACACCAAACTGGATACACGCACCTTGCGATTTTCCAATCCATTGTTCTTGCATGCGCTTTACGTGCTCAGGCCATTGGGTGAGCTGCTGCAATCCTTCCAATAACTCTTCTGCAAAATCAGTAATCTTGAAAAACCACTGATCAAGAAGGCGCTTTTCTACTAATGCTCCAGAACGCCACCCTCTTCCTTGAATAACCTGTTCATTGGCCAGAACGGAATGATCTACCGGGTCCCAATTAACCTCTGCCTGCTTGCGATAAGCGATTCCCTGTTCATAAAATTTAAGAAACATTTTTTGTTCATGAACATAGTAAGATGGATCGCAAGAAAAAAGCTCTCTAGACCACTGCAATGATAGCCCCAACGCTTGAAGTTGTTGACGCATATTTTCTGCGTTACGATATGTCCAGTCTTTTGGATCTACTTTTTGCTTTAAAGCAGCGGTTTCTGCAGGAAGCCCACAAGCATCCCACCCCATGGGATGCAACACGCTGTACCCTTTTTGCTGAAAAAAACGTGCAATAACGTCTCCTAATGCGTAATTTCTTACATGACCTACATGTAACTGCCCAGAAGGATAAGGAAACATTTCTAAAACGTACATTTTTTTAGAATGATCGCAAGGTTCAAAGGCATTACTTTCTTGCCAAATTTTTTGCCATTTTTTCTCACAAGATAATGGAGAATAATTGTGGTGATTCATACGGACACTCCTTCTTTAAAGATTATTTATTTTGAACAGCGTAATCGCGAGCATGCAGTAAAATACTGCGCTTAATTTTCTGCTCTAATTCTAACGAAGTTGGAATAATGATCCATTGCTCCTGTTTTAAAACTTGATGGAGAACAGTAACAGATAATGCCTCCACACGAATTTCTTGGCAAGGAATAATACAAACTTTCACTTGAAGACGATGATTGGGAAGATCTTTTGGAATATACCAATGCGTTTGTAAAAATCCACGCTCTGGATCGAAAATTTCCAAAGGAATTCGCGCCAATGCTTTTAAGGCACCATACCACAAAGCAAAAGCTTTTTTAAAGGGTTCTGACTTTTTTTCTGCTAGCTCTAAGGGGCTGGGGAACAAAGGTTTCATGTTGTCATAAGTTTTTAACTGTCGTTCGGTAGGAAGGCCAACTTTTTCTGAACTTCTTAATTCCTGACACCCTAAAAACAAAAAAAAAGCAGTTGATACGACGATGCTAAAGACTATTTTCAAAAACTGACCTTCTAAAGTTCTCCAAGTTTCTATCTCAAAAATCAAAAACCGCATATTAATACACATAAAAAAATCAATACTACATTAGCAATCTTTTCTGGCAAGATCAAGAGAAATTTCATAAATAAAAATAGAGCCAATTTTTGTAGTTTTCTTTCATTAATTTCATCTTACTAGGCGCCTTGTATAAAACGACATCACCAAAACTCCAGGCTCTAAACTACTTTTTGCAAGCTATTCTTCATTTAAAGCGTCAATGAAAAACGATACCAAAACAAAAAAGTATTAAAAGAACCCCAAGGATACTTGACTTTATTCGCTTGTTTTTAAAAATACCCCACCCCATACTAACCCCCTACTCTTATTTTGCCCCTAAAATATGAAGATGAAAATGCGGCACTTCTTGATGACCATAATTTCCTTGATTCGTTATAGCACGAAACCCGTTTTTTTCAAGTCCAAGAAGCTCCACAACCTCAACTATTCCTTTTTGAAAGGATAAAATTTCTTCAGTAGAGGCGTTCTTATAAAACTCCAAAGCATTTAGGTATTCCCCTTTAGGTATCAACAAAACATGCACAGGAGCTTTAGGAGAAACGTCTTTAAAACATAAGGTGTAGGAATCTTCCCAAACTTTTTGGCAAGGGATAATCCCTTGAACGATCTTAAGAAAAACATTCAATTCAGACATAAACATACAGTTACTGAAAGATCTATTCATTGTAGTTAATTCTTTTAACAAACACAATACCGTAAAAATAAATTAACTATTACAAAAAACGCGTAAATATAAACTAAAAAAACGCTAAACAAATATCGTTATTCTTTCCTTAACAACCAAAAAGAGCCTCCCCCTGCCCTTTTTGAAGTGCTGAATGCTGATTTTTTAAAAATAAACTTTACAAGAACGCATCTTCTTCCATACTTCCATGACAATGCTTGTACCGTCTTCCAGATTGACATGGGCACGGAGAATTTCTAGAAACAGAAGAATAGTCAGGAGCTTGATCTTTCGTATTACCAATATCTAGATCTGGCTTTTCATCATCTTGCTCTACTTTTTTTCTTGTTTCTTTAGGGCTTATTTCTTCAGGAGAGTGTTCAAAATAAAAATTATCTAAATCTTTTTCCTCTGCTCCTTCTATCAGTTCATCTTTTTCATCCATATCATCATCGTACATACTGTTCCATTTTTCCAAAAGCTTTGATGGATCTATATTGTAAAACTGAGTCAAAGATCTTTCTTGCCATTCCAGAATCATATGTTTAAATAATGTAAAAGACTCTTTTTTATACTCATTTAAAGGATCTTTTTGGCCATAAGAACGTAAGTGAATCCCTTCTCTTAAATGGGACATGACGTTTAAGTGTTTCGTCCACTCTTGATCTAAAGTCTGCAGCAAAATGTTTTGCACCATATACTGAACCAACTCTGTATCTAATATTTCTGTCTGCTTCTGGTAGGCATGTTCAATGCACGACAGAATTCTTTCTTCCAAAATATCTGGAGATAAGACTTCTTGTTCTATCCACTGCTGAATATCCACCTCTATTTGAAATACTCGCTTTATGCTTTCTTTCAAAGTTGATATTTCCCAAAAATCAGGTAACTTTTTAGGATCTGTATAGTAAGAAATAAAATTGTGAACTAACGCTTCTTGTGTATCTTGAAATACCTCTAGCGCTTTTTCTCTTAACAAATCATTTCTTGTTTCATAAATAACTTTTCTGTGTTCGTTTAGTACTTGAGCATACCTTAACAATTGTTTGCGTCGTTCAAAATGCTGTGCTTCCACCCTTCCTTGAGCTTTTTCTATATTACGTGTCAGCCACGGATGTGTAACAGGAACGCTGTCATCTTGGTTGTCTTTCAAGAAAGACCGCTTGACAAACTCAATATTAGACCCAAACACCCGCATTAAGTCATCTTCAAGACTAATAAAAAATTTAGAAGTTCCTGGATCTCCTTGCCGTCCAGAGCGTCCTCTTAACTGATTGTCGATACGACGACTTTCATGACGCTCAGTTCCTACGATATATAATCCCCCTGCCTGAATAGCTATTTCTTTTCGTTCTTGAACTTTTTCTCTAACTTCTTGCTCTATACGATGAATTACTTCCTGATCTTCTATATTTTTTAAAAGAAGTGCAAGCTCACTTCCTATTGCTCCCCCCAATTGAATATCTGTTCCGCGTCCTGCCATATTGGTTGCAATGGTCACTGCTCCCGGAAGCCCTGCTCTTTCAATAATTGCCGCTTCCTGTTCGTGATGACGGGCGTTTAAAACATGATGAGGAATGCCTGCTTGTTTAAAAGCATTTGAAAAAATCTCACTTTTTTCAATACTAGAAGTTCCCACCAAAACAGGTTGCTGACGTTGACGACATTCATTCACGAGTTGAACCACTGCTTTTATCTTTCCTGAAAAAGTTGCAAAAATTTCATCATCCAAATCGTTTCGGCGTACTGAACGATGCGTAGGAATGCACACCACAGGCAAACTATACGTTTCTTGAAATTCCGCAGATTCAGTCATTGCAGTTCCTGTCATTCCTGCAAGCTTCTTATACATCAAAAAATAATTTTGGAAGGTAATAGAAGCCAAAGTTTGATTCTCAGGTTCGATTTCTACGCCCTCTTTTGCCTCTAGCGCTTGGTGCAACCCATCTGAATACCTGCTTCCTTTTTTCATACGTCCAGTAAATTCATCGATAATAATTACTTCTTCATTATGCACAATGTAGTCTATGTTTTTTTCAAACATGAATCGAGCTTTAAGCGCCTGATTTAAATGATGAACGAGCATCGTGTTCTTGGCATCAAATAATGTTGCTTCTTGAACAATATTAGATTCCTGTATCAAGTGTTCAACGGTTTTCCATCCTTGTTCTGTAAAAGAAATATTTTTTGTTTTTCGTCTTTTTCGTAATGTTCGGGTAAAAGTTTTGCTACCACTTGATCAATAACTTGATATAATTGCGAGGAATCTTCTGAAGGTCCTGAAATAATTAAAGGAGTCCTCGCTTCGTCGATAAGAATACTATCAACCTCGTCGATAATAGCAAAGTGATGCCCACGCTGCACTTGATCTTCTAAGCGAGTTTTCATGTTATCTCGTAAAAAATCAAAACCGAACTCATTGTTAGTGCCGTAAGTAATATCGCATCGATACGCCTGGGGTTTTTCATAAGAAGGCATATCGCTTGTCACACACCCAACAGACAACCCTAAAAAACTATACAAAGGACGCAATGTAGAAGCATCACGGTTGGCTAAATAATCGTTAACTGTAACAATGTGAACTCCTTCTTCTGTAAGAGCATTTAAATAAACAGGAGCAGTGGAAGCCAAAGTTTTTCCCTCTCCCGTTTTCATTTCCGCAATCATTCCCTTGTGAAGAGCTGCCCCCCCCAAAAGCTGGACATCAAAATGACGCATTCCCAAAGTTCTTACTGAAGCTTCACGAACAACCGCAAATGCCTCACAAAGAAGACTATCCAAGGATGCCCCTTCTTGAAGACGATTTTTAAATTCTTTAGTCTTTTGCTGAAGCGCCTCATTACTAAGCGCCTTCATTTGAGCTTCTAGAGCGTTAATATCAGCAACAATTTTATGTAAACTTTGAAGAATTTTTAAACTTCTATGATTTTTTTAAAAAAATTTATAAATTGTTGATGTAAGGTTTTCCACATTCTCTTAATCCTCTACTTTCTCAAAAGACTACTTTGCCGCACACATGTTCATTATTATGCCATACATATGCTTTAAAAACCAATGCGATGCCTTAAAAAACTTAACATCTGAACTGCTCCTTTTCTATTTTTTACAGAGCACTTTTTAATTAAGGTACGTTTTTTCCAACGCTAAGAAAAATTTTCCGCAGAAATTCCAAGACGCTTTAACAAATTTAGATCTTTTTCCGGTTTAGGATTGGCAGCGGTTAAGAGCGTTTCCCCATAAAATATAGAGTTAACTCCCGCCATAAAACACAACGCTTGAAGTTCGTCAGACATGTTTTCACGACCAGCTGAAAGGCGGATATAAGACCTGGGCATTAAACATCGTGCCACTGCAACAATACGAACAAAATCAAATCCATCCACGGCCTGACGGTCTGCAAGCGGAGTCCCTGGGATAGGAATCAATTGATTTATAGGAACAGATTCTGGAGGTGGAGCTAAATTAGCCAAGAGAACAAGCATTCTTAATCGATCCTCATTACTTTCTCCCATTCCAATAATTCCCCCGCAGCATACTTTAATTCCAACCTTTCGCACAACTTCTAACGTATTTAATCGATCTTGGAAGGTCCGAGTTGTGATAACCTTATCGTAAAACTCTATGGACGTATCGATATTATGATTGTAAAAATCTAATCCGGCTTGTTTTAATTGTAAGGCTTGATCCTCCTTTAGCATTCCCAAAGTAACACAGGTTTCCATTCCTTGCTTTTTTACTGCACGAACCATTTCACACACTCGATCAAGATCTTGAGTTTTTGGTTCACGCCAAGCAGCTCCCATACAAAAGCGCGTTGCCCCTGCCTCTTTTGCACGCCTTGCAGCCACCACTACTTTTTCAAGATCCATCAGTGGAGATGCCTTAACCCCCGTCCTATAGCGCGCAGATTGGGGACAATAGGCACAATTTTCTGAACATCCCCCTGTTTTGATGCTTAAAAGCGTGCTAATCTGCACAGTGCTAGAAGAAAAATTTTTTCTATGAAGCTGTTGTGCTTCGTATAAAAGTTCCAAAAAAGGCTTAAAGAAAAGCCCTTGCGCTTGTTCTAATGTAAAGCAGGACAAAGAAGATTTTTCACAAGAACCTTTGCAGGCAGAAAATGTACACTCCATATCAAGACTACATTCACACACTAAATAACACGCTGAAGTATCGCAAATTACCGATTTTTCGTCAAGAAAAATTTTCTTCTGTTTTAGACTTTTCCAATAATGATTATTTAGGATTAAGCCAACACCCGAAAATTTTAAAAGAAGCCATCAACGCAATACAGATCTATGGGATGGGGGCAAAATCCTCTAGAATTTCTTCTATATACCATCCTTTTTGCGATCAACTTGAAACACAAATCGCTTTAGATAAAAAAACAGAAGCGGCATTGTTTTTTTCTTCAGGATTTCAAGCTAATTTCAGTGTTTTATCAGCAATTTTAGATCGTGGAATATTAGGGGGCTGCCCAGTTGTGTTTTCTGATCGATTAAATCATGCCAGTATTTATCAAGCTTTACTATTCAGTCAGTGTGAATGGGTGCGATATCGTCATCTAGACACAAAACATCTTCAATGTTTATTAGAAAAATATGCCAAAGACTCTAGACCTAAATTTATAGTAACAGAAACAGTTTTTGGAATGGATGGAGACACAGCCCCCCTAAAAGACATCCATGCACTAGCGTTAAAATACAAGACTTTTGTATATTTAGACGAAGCTCACGCAACAGGACTTTTTGGTATTAACGGATATGGATGTTCTACCTTGCAAGATTGGAGCCAAGTTCCTCACATCATTATGGGCACATTCAGCAAAGCTTTGGGGGGAAGTGGCGCATACATTGCGTGCAGCAAGATACTAAAAGAATATTTGATTAACAAGGCTCAAGGATTTATTTACTCTACAGCCCCCTCTCCTTGCGTTGTGGCAGCGGCACTTCGAGCGTGGAACTTGATCAAAACAATGAACAAAGAGCGCCTTCACCTGAAATCTCTTGGTGAAAGTTTTAGAAAAATGCTAACCGAACAAGGAGAAGATATTGGATCAAGTACAACGCACATTATTCCCATCATCTTGAAAAACGAAGAAAGCGTTATGGAAATTCAACATTACCTTGGCTTTAAACATATTTATGTTTCTGGAATTCGCCCCCCTACAGTCCCCCCAAATCAAGCACGTTTGCGTATTGGATTGAAAGCCCTTCATACCCAAGAAGATCTTCTTCGGTTCATGCAGGAATGGAAAAAATTAAGGGAAAATCGTATTTATTAATCATTAACTGTTCAGTCCCAACACCATATATTGGATTGTGATCAAACTCTTTAAGAAAGATATCAAAGGGAGTTTGATATCTCAATGAGTTAAGTTTACGTCGATGATTAATAATATAAAACAAAAGTTATCAAATTCTTTTTAAGTTTTTCCAATTACTGATAATATATGTTTTTGTTGTATATTGTTTGATCATTCTGTTTGTACCCTCCACCTGTCCATTGGTCCAAGGATGTCTAAATTGTGTAAGCCTATGCTCAAGTTTTATAAGCTTTACACGTTGCATCAAAAGGATGGGGGGGGGGACAAAGATGCTCAGCTAGAAGCGCATAGGTAAATTGAGCACCATTATCAGTCCGGATTTTATAACCTGTATTAATGATTCAGCTAACCATTCTTAATGGGATCATGGAATGGGCTATCATACTCATGTTTTCAGCAGTCGCTATAGAAATTTCATAATTTTTAGATACCCTTCGAAAATGATTTAGCCATGCGTTCTTTCGACAATCCAACGCTTTGGCAAGTATAGCCTATCTTTGAGATATATACTCTGAGATTGCTATACACTCTGAGATTGCTATAGTTTTATTCAATTAGTTTTCACTAATTCCTTCATGGATTTTCTATATCCAGCATCTGCACACACTCCCTTTAATGTATGATGATTTTTGCACCGCTTCCTTAAAAACTCTGCACCCAGCACCTGTGTCATGCGTATTGGCCTTATGAACCGTGATATGAAGCAGATTGTCTTGCGTATCAACAACACTATGCCGTTTACGTATTTTTTCCCCCATCTATACCTATTTTTTCTGAGGCACCTGTGGGGTTAACACTTTGTGAATGATGCTATAGCTGGGATTCTTGCTCCTTTCATACTTAATTCGGCGTATCTTAACAAGTTCATGCATTACTTTTTCCCATACCCCCTTAATCCTACATCGTCTATAAACGAATGTACCGTCGAATATGGTGGAAAATCTTTTGGTAGAATGCGCCATTGACAACCGCTTTTGATTATATAAAATATCTCATTACTTTTTTTTGTTGTATTTGCTTTTATTTCCGTAATTGCCGTTATCAAAATGATGATTTTTCACATCTTGCTCTCTCTTTTAAATCGTTTGGATAATTCTTCTTCTACACCTTCAAGCCTTTATTTTATTCATGAATACAGGTTCTTTTAGTAATTTTAAATGTACAATTCTTAATAATATTTCTTAAAAACATTGTAGATACACTCATGCTGAATGAAATTGTTTACAAGTTTAATAATGTTTCTTATACAAAGATTTCTGAAAGAAGGAGATCGTGTTGCGTTACGAACCGACGCGTAGAAGATAGGATTAAGGCAATTTTGTTATCAGAGTGGAGCGTCAAATTGCTAGAGGCTCTTCTGATTGACGATCGTAGAGGAGAAGGAAGATCAAAGGTTAATGGTGTCAAGCTGGGGCTCTGTAAGCAAGCTGAATTTTTCACAAACAGCAAAACTTATCGCACATTTGGAAAGCCACTACGTGCGTATGTGAAAGTAAGTGATATGTTCTTTAGGTATTGCGTAGACGATTCAAAGCAAGACGTTGCACGCCTATAACTTTTCATTTAAAAATCCAGAAACACAGCCCGCAAAGGCAGCCAAGCAGGAAGCGTTTATTCAACGGTGATGACAATACTGCCGAACTATCCTGTTTGGTGATGCCCCCCACCATGGCAACGAAAATCACCTGTCAGGCCCCCCATTGCTACGACGGCCTACGTGAACCTGATGGGAGGGATGCGCCTTACGATGGTGTCCTTAACCCCCTTGAAGAGGTTTTTTGATCCGCTGAAAGACGCTTGTCCAAAGGCGCCGTTCTACCTGATCTTGGATCAAAGACCTTATAACACAAGCAAAGACACCCAAAAAGCAGCAAAAGAAAGGGGGCATTGAGTTGCGTTATTTGCCCTCCCTAGCCCCAACCAGAGAAGAATGAACATGTGCGCAACAATCGATTTTTCTTCTCTGCCAAAGAGTTTTGCCAGAGTGTGCTGCAATTTTTTCGACCAAACCTGAAACAACATCGCCATGGATCTTGTCGACCGCGTCAATGACAGCTTTCAACGCATTAGTCCAACACTTTCAATTTGATTTGGTACATAAACATCATCAAGCGGTAATTTAGAAATCGTCTAAATTGGAAAATCACATGGTGCTGCGTTAAGGATAAGACGCGCTTTGGCTGTGTCGGGTCCGAGCGCTTATTATCTCAACAGCTTGATGTCTTCTTCCATTTTAGAACCGTCTTGACGTTTAGGGGATAGCGTTTTGCAAGCGTTGGGGCGCTCTTTTTAGATTCTTGTATTTCTTTTCTGATTTTGGCGGTGTTTTGGCATTCGTATGCAATATATTATTTCCCATAAATTTGTTTCTTTAACTTTTTTACAGATTACATCATAAGAGTTAGGAACTAAACATCTAAATGATAGTTTACGAAAAAGTAGTCTATTACTGCTCAATAAGATTAAGTTCAAGAGAAAGGAAGATAGAGAGAGAAGAGCAAGTCCATTTTCTTTCAAAGCCTTTTTCATGGGGATAAAGAATGCAATACCATATTATCTACCCTTCTGCGTTGTTTTTTACAGTTTTGGAAATCAGATCTTGTCTACCCCAAGCACTTAAGATTTTTTCATACTATTTATCTCTATAAAAATATTTTCTAAAAATCGATCGTTTTTAATTACGCAAAAGGTTTGCTAGAATTTTAGGAAACTTTCTTGGTTTGTTTTTACTAGACCTGCTGTGTGGGTGTGATTTTATGTAAATTTTATAAACGTTTGTATTTACTATTCATTTTTTTAAACAAAAAACTAAGATTAAAACGTTTGAAGCGATGAACTTTAAATAATTTCTTATCCTTGGAATAAAAAATTTTCTAGCCTATCCGATATTACAGTGATTTTTATCTCTTATCTCTATCCCCCCCCCTGTGCACTGTTGCGTTGTCAATAACTGAACAGCGTAAGCACGTACACTTTTGCTCTTCGTACTCACATTTGACTAAAAACACAAAAAGCTGCGCCCTTTACCAACATAAAGAGCACCCAAAACCAAACGCTCTAAGAATCCCATGCCTTAAAAATCAAAGTAGCATTCGTTCCGCCAAACCCAAAAGAATTGCTAAGAACATGGCAAAGATTATTAACTTTCCGCGATACACAAGGAACCAAATCAATTCCTAAATTGTACGACGTAGAATCAAAAGATATTAAGTTTAATGTAGCTGGAACAATAGCATGACGCAGGGCCATGATAGAAAAAAATGCTTCTAATGCACCAGACGCTCCTAAAAGATGCCCGGTAGAAGATTTTGTAGAGGACATTAGTGGCAATTTTTCCTTAGAAACATTTTCAAAAAGGCGCTCTACCGCTTCTAATTCAGCTTTATCGCCTAAAGGAGTTGATGTTCCGTGTGCATTTATATACCCTATCTCTTCTAGGGAAAGATCTGCAACTTCCAGCGCTTCTTTCATGCTTCGGTAGGCTCCTTCTCCAGAAGCAGCTGTTATGTGGTAAGCATCACTTGTTGCACCATATCCTACTAGTTCCGCGTAAATCTTAGCACCTCTGCTTTTAGCATGATCTAAATTTTCTAAAATAAGAGTTGCTGCTCCTTCCCCCATGACAAATCCATCGCGTTCTTTGTCCCAGGGGCGGGATGCTTTTTCTGGCTCGTGATTTCGCACGGACAAAGCTTTCATAGCAGAAAACCCAGCAATACCAATTTCACAAACCGTTGACTCGCTTCCCCCCGCTATAATAGTCTCTGCTCTTCCAGCTTTAATGGCCCAAAATGCTTCCCCAATAGCGTGAGAGCTTGCAGCGCACGCGGTAGCAAATCCAAGATTAGGCCCCTTAGCCCCAGTCAGAACACTGATTTGTCCTGCGGTCAAATTTATTAATGCTCCGGGAACAAAAAAAGGACTTACCTCTCTATACCTGCGTGCCAAAGCATTAACATTTTTTTCAATCAAAGGGAGCCCTCCGATCCCTGAGCCGAAAAACACAGCCGTTTTTTCAGGCTCAAGACGTGGATCAAAGTTCGAATCTTTTAACGCTTCCTTTGCAGAAACCACAGCAAGCGCAATAAACCTATCCATTCTTCGAAGCTCAGTGGGCTTTATCCAACAAGAAAAATCTAACTGTCCGTCTTCACTTCCTTCCGGTATAACCCCTGCAATTTTACAAGGAATATCCTCGTCTTCTAGGTCAATAGAGCGAATGCCGCTTTCGCCCCTAATTAACCGATTCCAAACCCAATCTATACCAACGCCAAGAGGGCTTATAACCCCCATTCCTGTTACAACAACGCGACGGTTCATGCTTTTTCTTCATTAGACAACCGCATAACCAACCCAACGATATCTCCCACTGTTTTGATCTTGCTGGTTTCTTCATCAGAAATCGTACAGCCAAACCTTTTTTCTAAGTCCATTACTAGCTCAATTTGATCTAGACTATCTGCACCAAAATCTCCTGTAATGCTGGAATCCATAGTAATTTCTTTATTATGTGCAACCGACTGGGCTAAAATTTCAGATATTTCTCGAAAAACTTCATCAACGCTCTTTCTTTTTGTTTCCACGGAAACGCTTGAATTGGAATGATCAATTGTCATAAGGCCTCTAACTTCAGTATTTTAAAAAAGTGTTATATCAGTTATTATCACAAATTGAATTTTTTATCTAGCCCCCTTCTTGTTTATTTAGCCCCCTCGCTTAAATGAGATTGCTTTTAAAACGCAAACTCATGACTAAAGTGCAGCGCTAATGATGGATAACGACTACCCCCCTTTTTTTTAATACATCATATGTCTTTGAAAAGTCTGAAATTTAGAAACATACATCTAGAGGAAGATTGTTTTACGTACGCGTCCAAAAACATCATTTCCTCTTCTACCTTCAGATCCCTAGTCTTACGCTATATTGCTAAGGACACTTTTTTTATTCCCCCCACAAAAGCACCCCATCAAAAAAAACTACGATAGAAAACATTTAGTGCACTAAAAAAATAGCCTTATACACAAATAACGGTTCAAAAATTAGTTGCTATTTTTATCGCGGAATCACACGACTGCGATCTTTTTGACTTTGAACAACAAAAACTTTTTGCCCAACACATAAAGCTGGGCTAGGACCTTGAACAACAGTTAAAAATGCTCCCGTATCAAGTTGTATTTGGTATTCCACCCCGTCTTGATCAGTTAACGCTCTTGCAGCATAGTGTCCTATTGCTCCACCTGCAAGCGCTCCCCCTGCTGCTGCAAAAAGACTTCCCGTTCCTTGTCCGATAGCAGATCCACCCAACCCGCCAGCTAGCGCACCAACAAGAGCACCAACACCAGGCTTATTATCATCTTCTGTCGTTGAACTTCCAGAAACATTTACTGTCCTTTTTGCAATGATCTTTCCAGGCAATGTTGTGCATGTCTCCCCTACGCCGCTTAACGCATAATCACGGCTACCTATCCGAGGCGCACATCCAGACAACAATAAACTTATCAATAAAAAATTAAAAAAACGCACTTGTTTATACACTCCTTAACGAATCTATTGAAAATAATAATAGATATTTTTTAAAAATGGAAGATGTTTTCATATTCTATTAACATAAAATTCAAACACGATAGTCCATCATACCAATATTCTAATTTGCGCTCAGCTACAAGAAATAAAATATCATTTTTCGTAGAAATTTCATAACACAGCACTACTCATCGTATACCCATTTACTATTTTAATATCATCTGGTCAACTTTGATCCTCAATGATTTTATTCTACTTCTGATTAAGAAAAAGGTTTGCATAAATGCTTTATAACGATGGCTCTGAAAAAAGGTTCGAAATAAAATTTTATATTTTTCGTACATCAAAAAGCTTGTGCTAACTTAACCTTGCACTCATACTCCCCCTCACTTTTTTGAAGGGTCTTTAAAAGATCCGAAAGAGAGGCTATTTTATTAAAAATAAACAAAAATGTTTAATGCAAATTAACCTCTCATCCAGCGCAGAGACTTTTAAAACTTTCGTGCTTAGTATGATCGATCAGCGAAATGTTCAGCATCCTGCGCTGATCCACAAGATGAACTCTCCAGCTTCAATAAAATCCAAGCTTGAACGCGTCAGGCGTTTTTTTAAAAGGACAAGGAATTGATTCTGGACTCTTCTCAAAAGCCTTGATATCAAGCATTTGGGAGCAAGTTCCTAAAATGCATTTAATGCTCGATGGCACCAATTGGAAGTTTGAAACGCAGAATATCAATTGCCTCGTACTAGCTGTTAAAGTTGGAAAGATTACATTTCCTTTGTTTTGGAGCATGCTTGATCACCAGAAAAATTCGCACACCCAAGCACGCATCAGCTTATTAAACCAATTTAAGGAAATCTTTGGGGTCGATAAAATTCTCTCCTTTTCAGCTGATCGCGAATTTGTGGGCAAAGATTGGATCACTTATTTGTGTGACTTATTTGTGTGACCACAAGATCCCTTTTTTTATCCGTATAAAAGATAATCCATTGGCCAACTTC
>NZ_BAUP01000149.1:0-5786 GCF_000648275.1 Holospora elegans E1
GGAGAATGCTTGATCACCAGAAAAATTCGCCCCCCCAAGCACGCATCAGTTTATTAAACCAATTTAAGGAAATCTTTGGGGTCGATAAAATTCTCTCCTTTTCAGCTGATCGCGAATTTGTGGGCAAAGATTGGATCACTTATTTGTGTGACAACAAGATCCCTTTTTTATCCGTATAAAAGACAATCCATTGGCCAACTTTGGCACCTCTAAAAAGCCTTTGAAGGATTTTTTACTCACCTAAATACGGACGAAAGCCGCCATCTGTATAACATGCTGGATGATCCTAGGGGGGGCCGTAGGTAAAAAGATTAAAGATGCGTACCTTGTCATTTGCCCAAGATAAAGACCGGGTACTAAACAAACAAAGATGGGACATTGAACGGCTGTTCAGAACTATGAAAACGCAAGGGGTCAACCTTGAAAATACCCATATGAAAGATTTGGGAAGACTTTCCAAACTTATGACCATTGTCGCTGTTGCTATTGTATACGCTTTTATAACAAGCCTTACACAAGAACACAAGGGGACTCAGGTGGATCAAAGATAAACTCTTATTCTTTGATTTCAGCGATCTTTTAAACTACCTGAAAAAAAGTGAGGGGGAGTATGGAGTATATTAGAAAAATTCAGAAAAGCTCTTCTGGATTTTTGATTAGCAAATCTTGCAAACCAATGGCGGTGTGGAGCGTTATTTTGTTCAATGAAAAACGTTTTATCTTTTCCCTGAAAGAGGCGGGGGCTTGGAATAATTTTATTAAAACTTGCTTAACGACCTGAGCAATAAAATTAAATTTTCCATTTTTTTAATCGTTCAAAAAGTCGTTTGAATGTTTGATTCGAGTGATTACAAAATTTTCAATCGATAAGCTGTTTTCCAGCACGATCATAGGATTTAGAAATTCAAGCTTTAGAAATCTAAGCTTTAAAAATCCAAATTTTTGCTTCTTTTTTTAAATAATGCCAAAATTCATCGATTTTCTTGACAATACCTTTGTCTTCTGGGGATGGCTCAACTTTTGCGCATAGCTTTGATTATAAGGTGCCAGCCCCCTTAAAAACAGCTGTCGTGCTGAAACAAAAACTCTGAGCAATTCGGTTCATTGAAAGGTCGCTTACGTATAAAACGAGGGCTTGGAGCTTGTTTTTCTCGGGCACCCCCGAGTTTACATGAAATTTTTTCTATATTTTTTACATTTGTACCGCTTCCCTCCTCGAACAAAACCGCTTTTAAAGCACTCCGAACATTCTCAAAATTTACATACAATCATTTTTAGAGACTTTTAAAAGACTTCCTTTACCAATTCTAACAAAAAATATCTTTAGTTAAAAACTTCAAAAAAATCTTGATAATACAAATAGATATTCCCCTACCATATCATCTAAAATATTAAATCAGTAATCAAATATATAAAAAATTTATTTTTTTATTTTATCATAATAAGGAATATTCTAACATCAATTAAAATGAAAAAAATATTTTTATTTGTTTTTCTTTTAAGTTCTTGTGCACATGCTGATGAATACAATATTAATCTTTGGATGAGAGAAATACAAGGAAACATCGCCGACTCATTTTTCAATGAAAAACTCTTTTCCCTAAAATCAGTGGGACCGTCCCTCCTAAAAAACTATAAAGATATCGATTCCGATGTTGATTATGTAAAAAAAAGATTAAACCATGTGTATAGTGTCTTGATTGGCGCAAAAAATTTTTTAAGTGGTATAGTTGAAAACTCAGAAAAATTACCTCAAGAAGTTCTGAAATCCATAACCTTCGAAGAAACAAAAAAATTTAAAGAATCTTTCGTTGCAGATCTGAAAAAAGCAATCGGCAGTACAGACGTTACTAGATCGCTTGTTAAATATCCAACCGAAGAAGAGCTTAATAAGGCAATTGCTAGTGGTGTGTATCCAAGCGAGGAAGAGTTTAAAGAGGCAACTGAATTATCTAAACAAAAAGTTGTCGATTTTTCTAAATTTGAGGAAATTTTTTCTGAAACAGTCAAAACTCGAATTTTTTCTTTAGGGAGCCAAAGCTTAAAAGGTCGAAATTCTTCAGACAGAAAAACTACACAAAATTTTGCTCCTGAAGATTCTTCATCTAAAAATCCATCCCCTTTTGATACGCAAAAGCCTTTCCGATTTAAGACAGCAGGATATCCAAATGCTTCTTCTGGAAGTTTTTCCCCTTTTAATACGCAACCGCTTCCCCGATTTAAGACAGTATCCAATTTTGGTACGCTAAAACCTTCCTTTAATGCTCCAGCACAATTCAACACGGGATCTAAGCAAAATTTTAATATGAATTCCAATCCAATAAAACCTCTCGTCTCTTCTCTTATCAAGAATATAGACCGATTTATACCTCAGATTAAAGCTTATGAAGGTATGAATGAGGTCGCTCAATTTGTTTCAAGGGTATCAGACCAAGTGTTATTAGGAAATAAATCTAATCAAGCAAAAGCTCCTGACTTGTCTGAGTACCAAAAAAGTGAGGATGTTGCCAAAATTTTAAACCATCAAATACAGTCGCTAAAAGTTAGTTTTGAAGACCTTAAAAAATTTATTTTGAAAAAACAAAGAAATTTTGAAAATGATAAACATCATACGGCTTCAAGTTTTTTAAATTTTATCGCTCCAGAATTTAAATCCGAATTAAAAAATGGAAGCATAACTTTTTCTAGTGAAAAATTTAACCTGTTGAAAAAACAAATTTTCGAAGTTTTGTTTTGTGTCTGCACAAACTCTGTTCAACAACTTTCTGATCCCATCATTAAAGACAATAAAGGAAACGCTCAGCAATCTTTGGATGTTTTCGGAAAAGCCTCAGATTGTTTAGATGACTGGAATAGCCATTCTGGAGAGGGTGAAGGCAGTAAAATTACTTTTGATCAATATCTTTTTGACTATACATCTGAGTCCCAAAGAAAGCAACTAGTTGATTTGGTCGAAGAGATTCAAAAAATAACAATGAGTGCTTTGGAAAAATAAAAAAGCATCCTATAAATTTTTATTTATAAAATTGTTATAAAAATGGATTAAAGTCACTAAAAAAGAATCAGTTTTATTTTCTCTTTTTCCTTAGACTTTTTTCCATTTTTGCTCTATCAACACAAAGTTTAAATTAGGAGTATAGCAAAGATCAGAAGAAAATTAAAGGGAAAAACTTGCTCGAATCTCTAAAAGACAAGATAATTAATAGGTCTGTAGAGGGAATAATAACTTTTTACTCCCATAGCCACCAGAAAATATCGCTAAAAAAACTCTTGACCGCTACAAAACGATAGATTAGGCTCTGTATCAAATGTTTTGATGAAATTCACCGTGGTTAGGGAAAATTTTTTTACTATTTAAATCTCAACTTAATTTTCACAAAAAAGATTTTTCTAAATGTACGTCCAAAAAGAACGATAGTTCGGAAAACGCTATCCGGCAGTTGCCATTAAAAATCTAAAACAACCAACATCCACAAAAACTTTGATAGGGATTATTAAATTCTGCTTCCCTAAGCGTTACATTTTATAACGCTAAAAGTTTCTCCATATCATGGTACTTTAAAGCACGCCCCTGCATCCAGCGATACACACAATAAAACGAAAGAATTTTACAGACATATTGACGAGTTTCTTCATAAGGAATACGCTCAATCCATAAACACGTGCGTAACATAACGTCGTTCTCGTAAACTGGATATAAAGTTTTGTACCACTCTTTTAACTTCCTGGATCCCACGTTGTAACTAGCAATACTTAATACGTAATTTTGTCGATGTGACGCTAATTTTTCCTTTATTTCTTCAATTCCCAAGCTCATTCCATAAGTAAACTCTTTCATTCGTCTTAAATTATAGGGAAGCCCAGCTTTTTTAGCATATTTAGCAATATCAAACGGCATAATCTGCATGACACCTAATGCTCCCTTAGAACTAACAACATAGGGAGAAAAACACGTCTCTCCCAGAGCAATAGACCATATTAAAGCAGGATCAGGAAAAGGTCTTGGAAGCGCGCACGTAGGATAAGCAATAGGAAAAACATATTTTGCTCTATGCGCTGAGAGTTTTCGCGCCAAATAAATAGCTTCTGAAGGAAATTGTTTGTGTAAAATGTTAACAAAAGTCCAGCACTCCTGGATAGAGCTGAAGTGATCAATTAGGTCATCCAACAAACAGTTTACCAAGGATACGTTATTAACAGGAAGTTTCTGATTTTCCTTATCTTTTAAAATATTTAACAAACTTTCAATTACACGAGACTTTCCAAAAGATGAAGGAGAGGTAAACTTCATGACTAATGTTCGCTTTAATCTTGTCAGCGCCATTTGGCCGTAAAACAAAAAGGGATATTTTGCTGCTTCTTCAAAATACGTACGAGATTTTTGCACGTTACATTGTTTTTGGCAGCATACTCCACACCAAAATGCTGCTTTTACATAATATCGCTCTCGCAACATTGAAGAAATTATTCTTGGATCTTCCATAAAAGACTGCTTCATCATATAGGAAAAATGCTTTAACGCTTCTTTCCAGTTATTCAAATGAACTTGGACCCACCCTCCTATCCAACTGTTTTCTATTGGAAAAATTCCATTACTTTTTTCTGTTGTGCGAATAATCTTAGCAGCTTTTGTATACCATTGACGTGCTAAAGCTGAATCGCGCTCAGCTTCGCTAACGTTCCCTTTTTGAAGCAGGTCTCGAACTAAAGATCTTGCTGCGCTAAACCCTGCATACGTTGCTTGAGGATTAAAAGTATACTTTTCTGATAAAAGATCGTTCTTCCAACGAAGCCAATACTGATAGGCCACTTCTAGCTGATCTTTTCTCAATAAAAAACGAACATAAGCACGTCTTAGTATTGGCATAAAATAAGCTCGGTGGGATTTACCGTGAAACAGAGCTAGCCATTTACCATCCAATCCCAAAAGACCTGTTGCAATACGCAATTCGTGGTTAGGATGAAACTGATTTTTTAGTAAATTAATTGTTGATTGCGCGCTTTCAATCAAAGGATTTTGAGGAGAATTAATACTCAACAAGTAAATAATTTTATGTTCGTGGTCTCTGACAGAAAGTACTTTAGACCAAATGTTCAAAAAAGGTCCACAAAACTTTATTGGTACTATTGTTTCTATCCAAAATTTTCTTATTGCCTTTTGATGAGGAAAAAGATCTCGTCCGTACCTAGAAAGAATTTGTCCATATCGGATCCACCCTTGTACTGTCTGGGGAGGAGAGTTTCTGAAAAATTTTAAAATTTTAATAGAATCACAATTATTCGAGAGAAATTTAGACTCTTTTTCTTTTGTAAGCTGAGCTTGAGTTTTTTCGAAAAGATGTGAAGAGTTCGGAGATGAAGAAAATTTTTTATCATTTGCACAGGCACAACCAAAGGAAACAAAGCATATAAGCAATAAATACATTTCTAAATTTTTCAACCTTACGCGTACATAGTAGTATAAAATATTTTTTTATAAAAATAAAACGTTTTTTTTACTGAAATAAAAGAAAATAAATAATTGATTTTTTAATTTTGGTTGAATTTATAATAAAAAAATGAAGTGTTTTGTAGTAGACCTTCCGAAAAAGTATAAAATATTTAAGAGATATCTTGATATTGTGCAGTGAGGTACAAGATTTCTAAAATCGTTGTATAGATTTATATACTCATGCTGAATGAAATAGTTTAAAAGTTTAATTTTATGTGTTAATAATTTTTTTTATGCAAAGATTTCTGAAAGAAGAAGATCGTGTTGCGTTAAGAACGCAGCAGATAGGATTAAG
>NZ_BAUP01000148.1:0-1234 GCF_000648275.1 Holospora elegans E1
CCTTTTCCCCTTCTATCCAAATTTCTGTTCCAAGAGGCACCCATAAAAGTAAGTCTCTTCCCGCTTTTCCAGTTTTTTTTCTTCCAGATCCCGGACTTCCATTTTCTGCTGTATATTTTTTCTTAAACCGAAAATCTAAAAGAGTATGCTTTGCTCCGTTTCCTTGGACAAGTACGTCTCCTCCCCTGCCTCCATTTCCTCCATCAGGTCCCCCAAATTCAATATTTTTCTCTCGACGAAAACTGACACTTCCAGATCCTCCGGAGCCACTCTTAATAAAAATTTTCGCGTCTTGAACAAATTGCATAGCAGCTTTTTTTTCTAATCCTTCCATGTATCTTACAAAAAATGAGTATAAAAAGCCAGAAATATAGGCTTTATTCTTAATTAAGATGAGTAGCAAGGTAAAAAGTCGTTGGAAAAAATCAGAAAGTTTTGCTTAAAAAAGCATGAGAAGAGTGAAAAGTAGAATGAGTTTAGAAATAGTTTACTATTTCTTTTTTATTTATTTTTACAATTAAAGATTATATATTTTGGGATCTATAATAAAGAATTAGATTGAAAGTCATACTCCCCCTCACTTTTTTTCAGGTAGTTTAAAAAATCTCTGAAATCAAAGAATAAGAGTTTATCTTTGATCCACCTAAGCCTCCTTGTGAAGTATGAATACAAAGATGAATACAAAGGCGCTCTGACTGTTTTTTTGTAAGCACATTTTTGTGTAAGGCCCGTTATAAAAGCGTATAAAATAGCAACAGAGACAATGGTCATAAGTTTGGAAAGTCTTCCCAAATCTTTCATAGGGGGTATTTTCAAGGGTAACCCCTTGCGTTTTCATAGTTCTGAACAGCCGTTCAATGTCCCCTCTTTGTTTGTTTAGTACCCGGTCTTTATCTTAAGCAAATGACAAGGTGCTCATAAATGCATTTTAGGAACTGGCTCCCAAATGCTTGATATCAAGGCTTTTGAGAAGAGTCCAGAATCAATTCCTTGTCCTTTTAAAAAAACGCCTGACGCGTTCAAGCTTGGATTTTATTGAAGCTGGAGCGTTCATCTTGTGGATCAGCGCAGGATGCTGAACCTTTCGCTGATCGATCATACTAAGCACGAAAGTTTTAAAAGTCTCTGCGCTGGATGAGAGGTTAATTTGCATTAAACATTGTTGTTTATTTTTAATAAAATAGCCTCTCTTTCGGATCTTTTAAAGACCCTTCAAAAAAGTGAGGGGGAGTAT
>NZ_BAUP01000147.1:0-13223 GCF_000648275.1 Holospora elegans E1
TCCCCTTGTGTTCTTGTGTAAGGCTCGTTATAGAAGCGTATAAAATAGCAACAGCGACAATGGTCATAAGTTTGGAAAGTCTTCCCAAATCTTTCATAGGGGTATTTTCAAGGTTAACCCCTTGCGTTTTCATAGTTCTGAACAGCCGTTCAATATCCCATCTTTGTTTGTTTAGTACCCGGTCTTTATCTTGGGCAAATGACAAGGTACGCATCTTTAATCTTTTTACCTACGCCCCCCCCTAGGATCATCCAGCATGGTATACAGATGGCGGCTTTCGTCCGTATTTAGGTGAGTAAAAAATCCTTCAAAGGCTTTTTAGAGGTGCCAAAGTTGGCCAATGGATTATCTTTTATACGGATAAAAAAAGGGATCTTATGGTCACACAAATAAGTGATCCAATCTTTGCCCACAAATTCGCGATCAGCTGAAAAGGAGAGAATTTTATCGCCCCAAAAGATTTCCTTAAATTGGTTTAATAAACTGATGCGTGCTAGGGTGTGCGAATTTTCCTGGTGATCAAGCATGCTCTAAAACAAAGGAAATGTAATATTTCCAACTTTAACAGCTAGTACGAGGCAATTGATATTCTGCGTTCCAAACTTCTAATTGGTGCCATCGAGCATTAAATGTATTTTAGGAATTTGCTCCCAAATGCTTGATATTAAGGCTTTTGAGAAGAGTCCAGAATCAATTCCTTGTCCTTTTAAAAAAACTCCTGATGCGTTCAAGCTTGGATTTTATTGAAGGTGGAGAGTGCATCTTGTGGATCATCGCAGGATGCTGAACCTTTCGCTGATCGATAAGTACGAAGGTTTTAAAAGTCTCTGCGCGGGAATTGTGAAAAGCTAATAGTTTTGTTATCTTGCTTATTAAGGATGAGAGGTTCATTTGCATTAAACATTGTTGTTTATTTTTAATAAAATAGTCTGTCTTTCGGATCTTTTAAAGACCCTTCAAAAAAGTGAGGGGGAGTATGGTTTTCGCGTACGAAAAGTCTTTTTTTAAGCTATAGCCTAATCTTTTTAACCAGCAACTGAGTGTACCCCAAATTCTTGAGCAGCTTTTTTCAAGGTCATATCTTGGGGTTCTTTGACGTACTTTTCAAGCTTCCCTAAGTTCAATCTTTTTTTCTGAGCCAAGCACGCCTATTAGGAAAATAACAGCTTTTTTGTCTGTATTTTCTATGCCATTTTTCTATTCTACATGCCTATCGCCGATACACTTATTTTAAATAGGTGCGATGCTTCAATACCCCGCCTCCTCATCTAAATATTCTATTCCCCTTTGTCTTAAATCGTTGCTGTAGCTCTTTGTCATTTTCCTTTTATTTTAACAAAAAACACACCTAATTCAACATAAATTACTATAATTCTTTATTAAAGTTTTTTAGTCTATGAAAGTTTCCCTTTACTATTTTTGGATTTAGTCGTATTTAACAACTTCCCCCAGCCCCTTCTATCACAAACCTTCTTTAAAATTTTATTTTCGAAGTAGGTGTAAAATTAAAAATTAATAAGTTTTTTTAAGGTATGGGGCAAGGTAAGTTCCAGTATAACTTTCGGGCATTCAGCGATAGTTTGTGGAGTTCCTTCTGCCACGATGTACCCTCCTGCCTGTCCACCTTCAGGACCAATGTCTATAATCCAATCTAAAGTTTTTAGAACGTCCAGATTATGTTCAATAATAATCAAAGTATTTCCCTGGTCAGCAAGCCTATGCAATAATATTAACAATTGGTGAACATCATCAAAATGCAGCCCTGTTGTAGGCTCATCCAAGATATATAAAGTTTTTCCAGTACTACGTTTCATTAGTTCTTTTGCTAACTTAACACGCTGAGCTTCTCCTCCAGAAAGGGTTGGTGCTCCCTGTCCAATTTGTACATATCCTAACCCAACACTCTCAATAATAGAGAGGTGTTTGTGAATAGATGCTATATCTTGGAAAAAAGATAATGCTTCTGTTACCGACATTTTCAAAACATCCCCAATGTTTTTTCTTTATACCGGACTTCTAACGTTTGTTCGTTATAGCGTTGTCCAAGACACTGAGGACAGGTGGTGTAAACGTTAGGCAAAAAGTGCATCTCAATACACAATACTCCATCACCTTTGCAGTGCTCACAACGACCTGCTTGTACGTTAAATGAAAAGCGTCCCGCAGTATATCCACGGGTTTTAGAATCTGGTAGCATGGCAAACCACTCACGAATTAATGTAAAAACTCCAGTATATGTGGCAACATTAGATCGAGGCGTCCTTCCAATTGGTGACTGGTCCATTTCAACCATTTTATCGATCCATTCAGTTCCAGAAATTTTACCGCATATATCTTTTAAGTCACGATTTTGATTAAGATGCCGAATACCTTTGCATAACGTATCCATAATTAAAGAAGATTTTCCACTTCCTGATACTCCTGTAACGCCGATCATTTTTCCTAAGGGAAAAGATACAGTTAAATTTTTTAAGTTATTAACGTTGGCGTCAACTAGTTGTAACTGTTCATCTTTTCTTCCTGAACGCAGCTTTTCTGGTACTAAAATTTTTTTATCCCCTCTTAAATACGCTCCCGTTAAACTGTTTGGATGTGCTTCAATTTCTTTTGGAGTCCCCTTGGCAACCAAATTCCCCCCCAAATAACCTGCTCCTGGTCCCATATCTATAACGTAATCCGATTGACGAATGGTGTCTTCGTCATGTTCCACTACAATCACTGTATTTCCCAAATCTCGTAATCGGTGTAATGTACGAATCAAACGATCATTATCTCTTTGATGTAGTCCGATAGAAGGTTCATCTAGTACGTACAGCACCCCTGTTAGTCCAGATCCTATTTGAGAAGCAAGACGAATACGTTGAGTTTCCCCTCCAGATAAAGTACCAGAAGCACGAGACAAAGTAAGATATCCTAACCCGACATCCATCAAAAACTGTATTCGGCTTTTAATTTCTCGAAATATAGGAGTGCTTATAACACGTTTATCTTCTTCTATCAAAGGTTCTATGTGATTAATCCAAGTAGATAATTCTTCTAAAGGCCATTTTCCCACTTGAGCAATGTGAACGTCTTGAATTTTTACGCACAATGCTGCCTGACTTAAACGGTCTCCATGGCATTTGTTACACACTGCATTATCTTGTTCATTTTCTTCTTCAAAATTTCCAAAACTCAAAACCCCCAGTCCGTCACAAAAAGAACATGCACCATAAGGACTATTAAAAGAAAATAGACGAGGCTCTATTTCTGGCAAACTAAAGCCAGATACTGGGCAGCTCATAGTTCCTGATAAATGAAGAGTTGGACCTGTAGGGGGGGCTAAAGGCTCTACTACAATATATTGTTCACCAAGACGCAATGCTTGTTCCACACTTTGCGTTAATGTATCTAAAAACTGAGTATCTTCTTGATTAGGGATACGAAAACGATGAACGACAACAGAAATATCATGCATAGTATTTTTTTTTAACTGCGGTACTTCTTCAATATCATAAAATTGATCATCAACTTTTACTTTACGATAACCTTGCTTTTTTAACCCGGCAAAAGTTGGTTTGAATTCTCCTTTTCCCCCGCGAACGATTGGCGCCAACAAAACATATTTTTCGTCAACAGGAAGCGCTAAAATGCGTTGCACCATTTGGCTAGCGGATTGAGGCTCTATACACATTCCCGTTACAGGAGAATACACTTTGCCTATTCTTGCGAACAAAAGACGAAAATAATCATAAATTTCCGTTACCGTGCCTACCGTAGATCTTGGGTTGTGAGAAATTGACTTTTGTTCAATAGAAATTGAAGGGCAAAGTCCAGTAATACTATCTACTTCTGGTTTTGGCATCATGTCTAAAAACTGCCTTGCATATACAGATAAGCTTTCTACGTATTTTCGCTGTCCTTCTGCGTACAGCGTATCAAAAGCCAGAGAGGATTTTCCAGAACCACTGGGACCAGTAATCACTACGAGTTGATCTTTTGGGATTGTTAAAGACACATTTTTTAAGTTATGCTGACGGGCACCAATAATACAAATAGTTGTACGTGTGTCAGAAATTTTAATATTCCCTTCTGCATCTATCAATTCCATAAAAATCCTAATAAAAATTTTACACACTATAGTACAAGGTATAAGAAGCTATATTTATAGTCAAGTAAACAAGTTTTATGAGAAAAGCAGACAATAAGAGAATAGCTTTGGTTCTTTGGAAGGGGTATGGCTTAGAGTTTTCCCTTACCTACAAAAAAAGCATTTTTGAAGCCTGCGGCGTCAGCCACAAATACTTAACCTCTTTACGCAGTAAGTTGGGTTTGACATTTTGTTGTCCGAATTGTTAAAATTAAATTGTTGTTAAAAATAAATAAAAAAGTGTTATGAAACAAAAAATATTGCTAACTTTTTTTCTTCTTTTCTCACAGACATATTCTTTATATTCCAATCCAGTTGGTCAGTTGACATCTTCGGAACAGAGTTTTTTTGTGGAAGATTTTCTTCAAAAAAATCCAGAAGCTTCTATTTTGTCATGTGCCAAAAATATTTAGAAATTCATGGAAAAAAAATGTGGGAGAGGTGTTTTCAATTCTTCTGTCAAAAAAATCAGTAAAACCTCAAGAAATAGAAGAAATTTTTTGCTGATAAAGAAGTATCTGACGCGCTATCTAATCAATGGGGTGGCGTTTTTCAACAATGTGTCACAAATAATGAAGAGGATAACTTTTACAAGCTTTTGGGAAACTCCAGAGTCTTGGAAAAATTAAATAGTATGGATTTAGAGTGCGTATTGAAAAGATGTATCTATGAAAATAATACAAATTTTTTCGACAAACTTCTAGAAAACGCCACCGTAGTAGAAAAATTAAGTAGTAGAAGTGTAGGTGTAGTATTGGAGTACTGTGTCTATGGCTGTGGCTGTATAAGTAGCTTAGATTTTCTCGACAAGATTTTAGAAAAGGCCACCGACGCCACCGTAGTAGAACACTTAGATAGTGTAGGTTTAAAGTTAGTATTGAGTCACTATATCTCTAGAAATAAAAAAGATTGTTTAGACAAGGTTTTAGAAAACGCCAGCGTATTAGAAAAATTAGATAGTAGAGATTTAGGGTCAGTATTGATCGAATGTATTTGTAAAAAAGATACAGATAGTTTCGACAAGATTTTAGAAAACGCCAGCGTATTAGAAAAATTAGATAGTGAAGATTTAAAATTAGTATTGGACCAATATATCTCTAGAAATAAAACAGATTTTTTTGACAAGCTTTTTCAAAATAACGAAACCCTTAAAAAATTGATAAAAACATGTATAGAACAAGAAGATGTGAATGTTTTCTGTAACAGGGAAGTATTATCTTTTTTAACTGATCAAAATAAGATAAAATTATTCAGTGTTCTTTCTGAAAATGATGCTTTTTTTGAAAGACTTCGCCCTGAAGAATCAAATGATCTTGCGCTACAACTGGCTTTTTACTCAAAGGACGTGCTGGAAAATGAAAGTGCATTAAATTTTTTTGGAAAACTAATGAATAAAGTCGTTCCTTATACAGCAAGGTGTTTTGTTTTAGAAAATCTTGGAAAAATTAATGACCAAACACTATATGGATTTATCTCCAGGATTACTGGTAAAGAGAGTATCAATGCGGTCTTGAACGTGCTTTATTCAGATTTTCGTTACCAGGATTCAATTTTGGAACATATCGCAGGGATTAAACAGAAAGTTTTAGAATCAGATGTTCAAAAAGAAGTAAAAAAGCTTAAAGAGAAAACAAATGGCAATCAACATATTGCAAGCACTCCAGGGGCGATTGCAACTCTGGCAAATGCTTTATCTCCTTTTTATTGGTGGGCTATTGAACAGCGTCTAGGGTATTCTGTTAATATTATGGAAGAAAGTTTAGGTGAAGAATTAGGTGAAGAATTAGGTGAAGAATTAGGTGAAGAATTAGGTGAAGAATTAGGTGAAGAATTAGGTGAAGAAATTGAAAAACTGCATGCAGCTATAGATTCTTCCAAATTAGATGATCAAAGAAAGCAAAATATTTTATTAGGCATTGATTATTTGCAAAGAGGTAGGGGATGGCATGGTGCGCAGCTTGGAAATGACTTCCATTTAGCGCTCTTAAGCACGGTTCACGATCGTTCAGAAGAATACGCATTTAAAAAAGTTATATTAAAAGAATTTGGTGAAGCTTCACAAAAATATCTTTTATTTCAAGACAAAAAAGACAATTCATCTGGGCAAAATTTCTACGTACTATTGGATAAAATGGCAATAGACTTTAATACTATTCCAGAATTCAACACACTTTATCCTAATGTTTTTGCAGCAAATGATGGAAAAACTTCTCAAGAAAAAGAAGCATTCGAACAGATTCGCGCAGCATCGTTTGAAAAAATTGCAAATTATTTTTGGGATTTAAAAAATAACGTACATACTGATGCAAACATGAGTATTTTTTTCAAATCGTATGGAAAAACGATAAGTAAATTTATGAGAGCGGTCGAAGAAGAATCTAGTAAAAATGTAGTAGATTTAGAAGATACAAATAGCCCTTATTTTAATCTTATTTGTTGTTACGAAGATACAGTAACACAAGGTGAGGGGTTTCCTTTGGCTATGCCTTCAGGCATCCAAGTGCCACTTGGACGGTGTTTACACGGCGTAGAGGTGGGGGTTTACGATGCAATAGCACAATCAGAAGGGCTACAATTTGAATTTCCAATAAGCGCTTCGTGTCGCCATTCCGAAAGTATTGCAGAACAACAGAAGTAAAAGAAGCTTTTAGAGGTCTGTAGCTTGAAAAGACGTCACTTTGTGGTGTCTTTTTTTTATTAAACTTAAAATTTTTAACCTTCCATTAGGGCCCGTCCTCAATTGAGTTGTTTTTTGAGAATTTAATAGAAAATCCAAAAGAAATTTTTATTCAATGAAACGTTATGCGTTGAAGGGGATCAGTGGGATGGATAGAAAAAAGATCTTTTATTCGGAAAATCGGGAGATATGGGCGTTACAGCAAAAGACAATCTCCTGTTTATGGAGGCTGTTTTATGCCGTTACCGTGCAGGAATTCTGTGGAAAGATCTGCCAGAGAGATTAGCGATAGCTTCCATGCCCGCTAGAGCCAAAAGGAAGTAAGGAAAAGAGTCTTTGAGGTGCTGGCAAAAGACGCCAAAACGAGTACGCGATGATCGATTCCACGATTGTGCGCGCCCACTAACACAGCGCTGGAACTAAAAAAAACGAGAACCAGGCCATCTGAGTACGAAGATTCATGCAATCTGTGACGCCCAAGGCAATCTCACCAGAAATCCCATCGCTTTTCAGTTGACAAAAGATCGGCCCTATGATTCAGAAGGCGCAGATGCGTTGATGGCTTCGTGAAGGCTGATGGAGTGCTTGCCGATAAATCGTATGATGCTGATGAAAGGGGCGGCGAAAACTCAAGGAAAAGGGGGGCAAGGTCGTGATCTCCCCTAAAAAAAACGTTTAAACTCTTCATATAGCTGGTGTTTAGCTCCTAACTCTTACGGTGTAATCTGTAAAGAACTCAAGGAGACAAATTTATAGGAAACATATTGCATGAGAATGCCAAGACACCGCCAAGAATCAGAAAAGAACTACGAGAATCTAAAGAGAGCGCCCCAACGCTTGCAAAACACTATATCCTAAACGTCAAGATGGTTCTAAAATGGAAGAAGACATTAAGCGTTGAGCTCTATAGTAATTTAGGTTGAATTAGAGATTTTAAAGAAGCAAGAAATAGCGTCGAATAGAGCGTTGAAATTTAGTATATTGTCCACCTCTTCATATTAGCCCAGAATTTCTCTATTGGATTCAAATCACAAGAGTAAGGAGGTAGAAAATTATACTGAATTTTAAGTATAAAATTCTATTAATTCTTGACTTTTCTTGGATTTATGAAAAGAGGCATGATAACACCTTAACCAGGCTTTAGTTCCTTAATCAGAAATTCTACCCAAGCTTGGAATAATACTGTGTCGCAAGAGCCCTTAAACCCCATTGGTGCTATCGGCGTGTTATTAACCAAACCGGCAATACTATATACCAAATCAAACTGAAAGTGTTGGACTAATGCGTTGAAAGTTGTCATTGGCTCGGTCGACAAGATCCATGGCGATGTTGTCCCAGGTTTGGTCGAAAAAATGCAGTATACTCTTGCAAAACTCTTTGGCAGAGAGGAAAAATCGATTTTTGCGCACAAGTTCATTCTTCGATGGGGTTCAGGTTGGGGCTGGAAATAATGAACCTCAATCCCCCTTTCTTTTGCTGCTTTTTGGGTTTATTTGCTTGTGTTATAAGGTCTTTGATCCAAGATCAGGTAGAATGTTAGGCGCCTTTGGATAAGCGTCTTTTAGCTGATAAAAAAACGTCTTCAAGGGGGCTCTATCCAAGGTTTTGAAGGATATCACCGTAAGGCGCATGTGCCCTCGGTTCATGCGTGTCATGGAGGTGCCTGACAGGTGATTTTCGTTTCCATGGTGGGGGCATGTCATCACCAAACAGGATGGGCATCCTTCGGCGGTGTTGTCATCACCGTTGAATAAACGCTTCTTGCTTGGCTGCCTTTGCGTGCCGTGCTTCTGGCTTTTTAAATGAAAAATTATGGGCGTGCAGCCACGACGTCTTGCCTTGAATCGTATACGCAATGCCTCAAGAACACATCACTCACTTTCATGTACGTGTTGGCTTTCCAAATGTGCGATAAGTTCTGCTGTTTGTGAAGTATTCAGCTTGCTTACAGATCTCCCGCTTGACACCATTAACTCTTAACGCAACACGGTCTTCTTCTGTCAGAAATCTTTGCGTAAGAAAAATTATTAACACATAAAATTAAACTTTTAAACAATTTCATTCAGAATGAGTATAGCTATAAAAAAAATATTTTTCGTGCGTAGAAGCAAACAAATAAAAGCGAAGTTAGTATGAAAAATCGATCAAATATATAGCATACAAGTATTGTATATAGTGATGAAAGCGGCATTGATATGGCTATGTGTAAAGACAGAAGGGGGGGGCAGAAAAAGTGAAAAGTTGCTTGGCAAAAAGAGTGGGAAATAGTATCAAAGAACAAATATTGCCGGTTTGGTTAATAACACGCCGATAGCACCAATGGGGTTTAAGGGACCTTGCGAGATATTATTATTCCAAGCTTGGGTAAAAAATTTTTGATCAAGGAACTAAAGCCTGGTCAAGGTGTTATTATGGATAATGCCTCTTTTCATAAATAATCTGTAAAATGCAGTATAATTTTTCTACCTCCTTACTCTCCTGACTTAAATCCAATAGAGAAATTCTGGGCTAATATGAAGAGGTGGACAATATACTAAATTTCAACGCTCTATTCGACGCTATTTCGTGGTTCTTCAAAATATCTAATTCAACCGGAATTGCTACAGTTAAGCAAAGACGTTTTTCTGGTAAACCAAAGACCAGATACTTGATCAGAATGTCTGCTTAATTATATAGAGCTTCATCTTTTTTTGATTAATTTCAGAACTTTAGCTTTATCAGAAATTTTTCTTACTACATTCAAATCCAAACACTTTTAGGACGATTCTGAATTCCAGTTAAAATACTCCATACGTGTTGTTGAGTATATTGAGCCAAATTTTCTAAAGGCAGTCCTTCCCCCCATAATATGACCGGGTCTCCTACTTTAGCAGAACCTATGGCTCGTAAATCTACAGTAAGCATATCCATAGAAATGCGCCCGGCAATTTCGCACAAAATGTCATTTACTAAAACAGGAGCGCCGTCTCGAACCGTAATGGGGTATCCGTCTCCATATCCTACAGCAACAACTCCAACAGGCATAGAACTTTTACACACATATCGTCCTGCGTATCCCAAAGTTTGCTTAGGTTTTGCTTGAAAAACTCGAATCAATTGGCTTTTTAAAGACATTACTGGTTTTAATCCAAAAAAATCAGCACTATATTCTGGAAATGGACTACACCCATACAGTAGCAATCCTGGACGAACAACGTCACTAATGGCTCCTTGAGAAATCAAGCTTGCAGCAGAATTTTCTAAACTTTTTATAACTAATTTTCCTTCTGCAAACTTAAAAAACGCTTCATGTTGAAGGGCATTCAAGGGGTGCCCAAAAATATCCGCACACGCAAAATGAGACATCAGTCCCAAAGGCTTTTCAATAAAATCGTGATGATACATTTCTTGATACACCGCTTCTGCTTCTTCAAGATTAAACCCCAGGCGCCCCATCCCTGTATCTATTTTTAACCAGGCTTTTAAAGGTACTGAAGCCTGTTTAAACCATTGCCACTGCTCTAAAGATTGAAAAACTACTGAAATATTATGTTGATTTGTCAGCGCAAATTCAGATACACAGAATACTCCTTCCATCAAAATAATGGGAGTTTGAATTCCAGAATTGCGAAGAGACAACGCTTCATCAATGCTTGCAACTCCAAAATACTCTACATGACCGTCTAAAACCTTAGAAACGCTGCGTATTCCATGACCATAAGCATTTGCTTTGACCATTGCAATAACTTTACTTGACGGATTACGAGACCGTACAATAGACAAATTATGTAATAAATTTTTACCAGAAAGAACAATTTGTGTAGGGCGAGCCATAATTATACATAAATATTTATTTTTTTATATTTTAAAAGAAATATAGATCAACATTCAAGGCTAAATTCACAATTTTTTAGAATATCTTTTCCCTAAAGTATACTAGCTTTTTACCATAAAATCTTTCATAACGTAAAAATGAATATAATAAAAATTTAAGATAATTTCCAATTGGTATTCTTGCTCTTACGCATCCAGAGTTTTCTTTTTGGCTTCTTATAAAGAAACTCCGTTTCTGGATAGATCTTTTTGGATGGATATTGTCCAAGCCTTGATCTCCCCAGAATCCACGTACACTCTAGGAAGAGGCCCCCCAATCAAACTGAAAGTATTGGACTAATGCGTTGAAAATTGTCATTCGCGGTTGACAAGATCTATGGCGATGTTGTTTCAATTTTGAAGCATAGCCTTGATTATAAGGTGACCGCCCCCCTTCAAAACAGCGCTCACGCTGACACCAAAACGCTGAGCACTTCGGTTCATTGAAAGGCCGCTTGCGTATAAAACAAGGGCTTGGAGCTTGTCTTTTTCGGGCACACCTCGTAAAAATTTTTTCCACATTTTTTACATTTGTACCGCTTACCCCATCGAACAAATCCGCTTTTAAAGCAATCAGAACACTCACAAAATTTACATACAATTATTTTTAGAGACTTTTAAAAAACTTCCTTTACTGATTTTAATAAAAAGCATCTTTAGTTAAAAGCTTCGAAAATATTTGTTTTTAGTTTAATTTTTTTTTATATATTTTTCTATATTATATTTTTTATATACTATTACAATATTTAGTAAAATTGTGAACATTAATAAAAATAAACTCACCCGGATCCCTCTTCGAAAATCATTTCAAAGAAATCTTAAAATCAATGAAAAAGAAGCGAGTTATCTTTTAGAAAAAATCTTAGATCGTTTTCATAAAATTTTTTTAAACACCAAAGATCCGTATATAAAAATTTCTTCTTTTGGAACGTTCGTCATTACAAACAAAAAAGAACGTACAGGAAGAAATCCAAGAACTTTGGAAAAAACTGTCATTTTACCCAGAAGAAAAATTACTTTTCGTTCTTCAAAAAGGCTGGTAGAAAGGCTTAACCCTGCTTCCTTCTTGTAGTTTTTTTATGTACAAAGCCGTTGATTTTTTAGAGCCAGTAACAGAAGAATCATCTGATAGAACTTAAAAAATCTTGTTGGGTGCCAAAATGTACAAAATTACGCACTTCTTCAACAGATGTACACAAAAAATCATCGATTTTTCCTTGCCACAATAATTGCTGATCTGATAAAAATAAGACACGCTTTGCTAACAAAGGTAATCTTAAAATATCGTGAGTAATAGTAATACATGTAACTTTGTATATATTTTGGATTTGCTGAATAAGCAAGCTAATAGTGTGAGAGGCAACTGGGTCCAACCCTGCAGTTGGCTCATCTAAAAACAGGATATTAGGTTTGCGCACTATTGCTCTTGCGATACTTACTCGCCTGCGCATTCCACCAGATAGTGCGCTTGGATACGTGTTTCTGTGGAGCGCAGGGAACTGCACTTGATCTAAAGCTTCGTCCACTGCATAGGCTGAATGCTTTGGAAAAGAGAATGCTACGTTTTCTCGAACACTCATTCCGTCAAAAAGTGCAGAGTGCTGAAATACAACTCCAATGTCTTTAAAAAATTTTCCAGAATTGTTAACTATTGACGATGGTAATTTCCGTCCCTTAAAGAAAACATCTCCACAATCCAAGCTGCACAACCCCAAGATACAGCGAAATAAAACAGATTTTCCTGCACCAGAAGGCCCAACTAAGGCAACAGTTTGTTGATCTTGAATATCAAAAGAAATATTTTTTAATATACAAATATCATTAAAAGATTTGTAAATATTTTTGACAGAAAAAGTAATCCCTGCCATTGGATTGTCGAAAAACACAAAGGCCTTTAAAGTACCGCTAACTTATAAGAAATTGTACAACAAAAATCGTTGAATAGAAAGAACAAATAAAAAATATCAACATCAAAAATAATTTAGGTGCAATGTAAATTTTTTATCCAAATATAGAAGGAAAATTGCTAGATGGTCTCGTCACAAGATTAAAATATGGTATAATGGAAATCAGGAATTTTATTTTTTAAAAAGATCATACTCCCCCTCACTTTTTTGAAGGGTCTTTAAAAGATCCGAAAGAGAGGCTATTTTATTAAAATTTCTACTTTTTCTGCAAAAAATAAAAATGATTTTCTTAAAACCCTAATGGTCTTATCCGACGAAAAAACTAAAAATTCTGAATTGCTAAAAAATATAAAATTAGATCAAAGTGCTTTTGATTACATTGTGGACATTCTTCGTCCTTCAGAATTTAAAATGAAAACCCCTGAAATCATTCTTATTAAAATAATTTGGAATACCTTACAAACAGCTTTCTTGCAATACCTCACCAACACTTCTTCAATCAACGACCCAAAATCAAATCCAAATACTAATTTTTCATTTTTTGAACAAAAAGAAAATAAAATAAAAGAAAGCGAAGAATTTAGAAACTTTATACAAAACTTACGAATTTCTTTAGAACCGGTGTTTGAGGAAAGCGATTTAAAAATTCTTAAAACAA
>NZ_BAUP01000146.1:0-6406 GCF_000648275.1 Holospora elegans E1
GCATTATTTGCTCTCCCAGCCCTAACTTGAACCTCATCGAAGAATGAACATGTGCGCAATACTCGAGTTTTCGTCTCTGCCAAAGAGTTTTGCAATAGTATACTGCATTTTTTCTACCAAACCCGAGACAACATCGCCATGGATCTTGTCGATCGCGCCAATGACAATTTTCAACGCATTAGTCCAACACTTTCAGTTTGATTTGGTATGTTAGGAGAATGCGAATGAAAAATTCCTTAAATAACCGTAAACTGAGAAACTTTTCGGTGAAAAATCTGTGAAAAGGTATTTTCTTTTTATCTGAGAGCACTAGGCTGTGTGCTCAATCAAGCCAAAGGAAAAATTCTTCCAAGAGATTCCTGTGCGACAGCGATAAGAAAGCCTAATAGGCGACTTTCTTTGGCTGCATTTACCTTGTTTTTCAAGAATAAGATTTTTATCCTATCCCACTGATCATATCGCAGCGCATTCTCAAAAATTTAGGACGGGCCTTAGACGCGTAAATCACCACTAACCGAAAAGTAATCACATAAATACCAAACCCAAATCATTTTTTTGAAAAGAAACATAACACCTTTATCTGAATAATTTTGTTTTTCTTAAAAAACGATCGCCCTTATCTGGAACTTTTAATAGCCTTTAAGGGCGCTTTATTAAAATCTATACTCGCTATTTAATCTTTTTTTCAAAAACTCACTTATCGCAGAGACTTTGAATTTAATGAGAGCGAAAGCTCAATCGTCTTAACACCTCTGCAGATACAGGGGTGTGCGAACGTACCGCGCTTTTCTTTAAGTCATAAAGATCACTCTTACTAAGGTGGGGAACCTCTTTTTTAAAATTTAAAGCTTCTAAAACTTTTTTGTTGAGATCAAAATTCTTAGAAAGTAAAACTACCATCTCTTAAGAAATCAACAAAATTAACCCCACTAAGCCTACTGACTCTTTTCCTTATATTGATAGATTGGGCAGCATAGTTAGCGGAATTAAAATTTCTTGCAGTTACTATTTCGGTTAACAAACAGCAAAGACTGCCATCATCAAACTCTTCTACTATTCTTTTCAAGTTTAGGCGACTTAAAGCTCTTAAAGATAAAGGACTGCTCGATTTCATAGTCTCTCGAATTAATGAATCGAGACACGAACTCCCAAGATGATACTGAATTTTTTGAAAATTCATCGCATCTAAAACTCTCTTTCCAAGATCTACATTTGTCGAGCTCAAGGCGTTTTCTAATAATCTAGGAAAATAATACTCTTCTAATGCGTTTATCCTTTTTTCGAGATTTACGGATTGAAAAACGAGATCAAAAAAATCGGAATTTCCCGAAGTTAGAAATCCTCTCAGTAAAAAATCAAAATGAGCATCATCAAGATTAGGGACTATTTTTTTTAAATTCGTGGTCTTCAAAATTTGTTTAACGAGATCAGAATTATTTGACGATAAAACCTTTCTCATAAAATCAGCAAAACCATAATTGTAACCGCCAAAACTGTCTACAATTTTTTTTAGATCTATAGCTTGAAAAGCTTCCTTAGCAAGCTCAAAATTTTGTGCATGAAGGATGGTAGATACCAAAAAGAACAATCGATCCCCTCTAGCTTATCTGCTACTTTTTTTAAATCTATACTTTGTAAAGCTTTTTTTGCAAGAGAAACATTTTTTGAACGCAAGATAGAACGTATCAAATCCATAAAATCTTCATTACTGAAAGTAAGTTTTGATCCCTGGAAACTTGAATAAGAAACGGCCGTTCTTGTGCCATCATCAATTAAGTACATCTCTTCAGCGCTTTCAGCGTTGTTGTTACGAGCTAAAGTCTGAAAAAGCTTTTTGGTAATACTATGTTGTTTCAAAGTGGATGAAAAATCTTTTACTCTTTTTTCTAAATCACAAGCTTGAAAAACTTTATCGGAAAAATTAGCTTCTTGCGAAGATAATACAAAATCTAAAAAATCAACAAAATCAGGCCCAGAAAATTCACTGATTTTTTCCTTCAAATTTGCTGTCTTCAGAACTTCCTTAGCGCAATCGGAATTTTTTGAAAGCATAATACTGCGCATAAAAGAAAAAAAATCGTTATACTTAAATTTTTTACCTTTCTTGAGTTTACTGAACACAAAAACTGTATCTAGAAAATTTTTAGCAAGCAAAAAATTATCTGAAAACAAAATTTCACTCATTAAATACACAAAGATTATGATCGCTAAGATTTTTAATTTTTTTCTTTGAATTCTGAATCTAGTAATATATTATCAGAAAGATTCGAATTGCCCGAAGATAAAATCTCTTTTGCCATACGGACTGTCTTATACCCTTCAATTTCTTTTTTATTTTCTTCAAACAAATGTTGATTTTTTTTTAGATCTTTCATACAAAATCCAGACAAGGGAAGGCATTGATTTATACTCCCTACAAAAAAATGTAAAAAAATATTTTCTTCATAATTTAATCCTTTATTAATGTCCATAATGTGTATTATAAAAATAGATGAAAATGTTGTCAATATCAAGTAAATAAAAAATTAATATGAATTTTTATATGAAACTTTTAACCAAAGAGAGCATGATTGATTTTCAAAGTATTTTCAAAGTTTTATTAACGTGAAGTGCCACAGAAATACGCAGTGTTCCCTCTAGCATTTCAAGTTATCGTGTGTTTGCAAGAGTTTTTCGACGAAATTTTGCAAAACAATAGAGGTGTGGAGCGTTATTTTGTTCAATGAAAAACGTTTTATCTTTTCCCTGAAAGAGGCGGGGGCTTGGAATAATTTTATTAAAACTTGCTTAACGACCTGAGCAATAAAATTAAATTTTCCATTTTTTTAATCGTTCAAAAAGTCGTTTGAATGTTTGATTCGAGTGATTACAAAATTTTCAATCGATAAGCTGTTTTCCAGCACGATCATAGGATTTAGAAATTCAAGCTTTAGAAATCTAAGCTTTAAAAATCCAAATTTTTGCTTCTTTTTTTAAATAATGCCAAAATTCATCGATTTTCTTGACAATACCTTTGTCTTCTGGGGATGGCTCAACTTTTGCGCATAGCTTTGATTATAAGGTGCCAGCCCCCTTAAAAACAGCTGTCGTGCTGAAACAAAAACTCTGAGCAATTCGGTTCATTGAAAGGTCGCTTACGTATAAAACGAGGGCTTGGAGCTTGTTTTTCTCGGGCACCCCCGAGTTTACATGAAATTTTTTCTATATTTTTTACATTTGTACCGCTTCCCTCCTCGAACAAAACCGCTTTTAAAGCACTCCGAACATTCTCAAAATTTACATACAATCATTTTTAGAGACTTTTAAAAGACTTCCTTTACCAATTCTAACAAAAAATATCTTTAGTTAAAAACTTCAAAAAAATCTTGATAATACAAATAGATATTCCCCTACCATATCATCTAAAATATTAAATCAGTAATCAAATATATAAAAAATTTATTTTTTTATTTTATCATAATAAGGAATATTCTAACATCAATTAAAATGAAAAAATATTTTTATTTGTTTTTCTTTTAAGTTCTTGTGCACATGCTGATGAATACAATATTAATCTTTGGATGAGAGAAATACAAGGAAACATCGCCGACTCATTTTTCAATGAAAAACTCTTTTCCCTAAAATCAGTGGGACCGTCCCTCCTAAAAAACTATAAAGATATCGATTCCGATGTTGATTATGTAAAAAAAAGATTAAACCATGTGTATAGTGTCTTGATTGGCGCAAAAAATTTTTTAAGTGGTATAGTTGAAAACTCAGAAAAATTACCTCAAGAAGTTCTGAAATCCATAACCTTCGAAGAAACAAAAAAATTTAAAGAATCTTTCGTTGCAGATCTGAAAAAAGCAATCGGCAGTACAGACGTTACTAGATCGCTTGTTAAATATCCAACCGAAGAAGAGCTTAATAAGGCAATTGCTAGTGGTGTGTATCCAAGCGAGGAAGAGTTTAAAGAGGCAACTGAATTATCTAAACAAAAAGTTGTCGATTTTTCTAAATTTGAGGAAATTTTTTCTGAAACAGTCAAAACTCGAATTTTTTCTTTAGGGAGCCAAAGCTTAAAAGGTCGAAATTCTTCAGACAGAAAAACTACACAAAATTTTGCTCCTGAAGATTCTTCATCTAAAAATCCATCCCCTTTTGATACGCAAAAGCCTTTCCGATTTAAGACAGCAGGATATCCAAATGCTTCTTCTGGAAGTTTTTCCCCTTTTAATACGCAACCGCTTCCCCGATTTAAGACAGTATCCAATTTTGGTACGCTAAAACCTTCCTTTAATGCTCCAGCACAATTCAACACGGGATCTAAGCAAAATTTTAATATGAATTCCAATCCAATAAAACCTCTCGTCTCTTCTCTTATCAAGAATATAGACCGATTTATACCTCAGATTAAAGCTTATGAAGGTATGAATGAGGTCGCTCAATTTGTTTCAAGGGTATCAGACCAAGTGTTATTAGGAAATAAATCTAATCAAGCAAAAGCTCCTGACTTGTCTGAGTACCAAAAAAGTGAGGATGTTGCCAAAATTTTAAACCATCAAATACAGTCGCTAAAAGTTAGTTTTGAAGACCTTAAAAAATTTATTTTGAAAAAACAAAGAAATTTTGAAAATGATAAACATCATACGGCTTCAAGTTTTTTAAATTTTATCGCTCCAGAATTTAAATCCGAATTAAAAAATGGAAGCATAACTTTTTCTAGTGAAAAATTTAACCTGTTGAAAAAACAAATTTTCGAAGTTTTGTTTTGTGTCTGCACAAACTCTGTTCAACAACTTTCTGATCCCATCATTAAAGACAATAAAGGAAACGCTCAGCAATCTTTGGATGTTTTCGGAAAAGCCTCAGATTGTTTAGATGACTGGAATAGCCATTCTGGAGAGGGTGAAGGCAGTAAAATTACTTTTGATCAATATCTTTTTGACTATACATCTGAGTCCCAAAGAAAGCAACTAGTTGATTTGGTCGAAGAGATTCAAAAAATAACAATGAGTGCTTTGGAAAAATAAAAAAGCATCCTATAAATTTTTATTTATAAAATTGTTATAAAAATGGATTAAAGTCACTAAAAAAGAATCAGTTTTATTTTCTCTTTTTCCTTAGACTTTTTTCCATTTTTGCTCTATCAACACAAAGTTTAAATTAGGAGTATAGCAAAGATCAGAAGAAAATTAAAGGGAAAAACTTGCTCGAATCTCTAAAAGACAAGATAATTAATAGGTCTGTAGAGGGAATAATAACTTTTTACTCCCATAGCCACCAGAAAATATCGCTAAAAAAACTCTTGACCGCTACAAAACGATAGATTAGGCTCTGTATCAAATGTTTTGATGAAATTCACCGTGGTTAGGGAAAATTTTTTTACTATTTAAATCTCAACTTAATTTTCACAAAAAAGATTTTTCTAAATGTACGTCCAAAAAGAACGATAGTTCGGAAAACGCTATCCGGCAGTTGCCATTAAAAATCTAAAACAACCAACATCCACAAAAACTTTGATAGGGATTATTAAATTCTGCTTCCCTAAGCGTTACATTTTATAACGCTAAAAGTTTCTCCATATCATGGTACTTTAAAGCACGCCCCTGCATCCAGCGATACACACAATAAAACGAAAGAATTTTACAGACATATTGACGAGTTTCTTCATAAGGAATACGCTCAATCCATAAACACGTGCGTAACATAACGTCGTTCTCGTAAACTGGATATAAAGTTTTGTACCACTCTTTTAACTTCCTGGATCCCACGTTGTAACTAGCAATACTTAATACGTAATTTTGTCGATGTGACGCTAATTTTTCCTTTATTTCTTCAATTCCCAAGCTCATTCCATAAGTAAACTCTTTCATTCGTCTTAAATTATAGGGAAGCCCAGCTTTTTTAGCATATTTAGCAATATCAAACGGCATAATCTGCATGACACCTAATGCTCCCTTAGAACTAACAACATAGGGAGAAAAACACGTCTCTCCCAGAGCAATAGACCATATTAAAGCAGGATCAGGAAAAGGTCTTGGAAGCGCGCACGTAGGATAAGCAATAGGAAAAACATATTTTGCTCTATGCGCTGAGAGTTTTCGCGCCAAATAAATAGCTTCTGAAGGAAATTGTTTGTGTAAAATGTTAACAAAAGTCCAGCACTCCTGGATAGAGCTGAAGTGATCAATTAGGTCATCCAACAAACAGTTTACCAAGGATACGTTATTAACAGGAAGTTTCTGATTTTCCTTATCTTTTAAAATATTTAACAAACTTTCAATTACACGAGACTTTCCAAAAGATGAAGGAGAGGTAAACTTCATGACTAATGTTCGCTTTAATCTTGTCAGCGCCATTTGGCCGTTAAACAAAAAGGGATATTTTGCTGCTTCTTCAAAATACGTACGAGATTTTTGCACGT
>NZ_BAUP01000145.1:0-9224 GCF_000648275.1 Holospora elegans E1
TTTTTTTATCTTTCTCTTGAAGAATAATGCATAAAAAATTCTGCTATTTCAGTATAAATAAATTTTTATTTTCTTGTGTTATCAACAATTTTTCAATTTTTGTTTTTCACTGCTTCATTAAATTCTCCTAACAAAGCTTCATAATTTGTCCTTCCTAGTCCATCAATGAAGAATTTTTCTCCTTGACTACAAGGGCTCGCACTATATTCAGATTTTTTTATGTGATTGTGCTGATCTAAGTATTTTAAAAATTCATTATTCGTCGTATTCTCAAATTTTTTCGCTTTTCCAATAAAAAAAGAATGGATCCAAACTTCTGCGAAAACCCTTGAATCTCTTCTTTTCGAGAGCTTGGATCTCTAAAACTGTTATAGAACAAACTAAATGCCAGCACCGCTTGCTTTAATTTCTGGTAGTCAATTGCTGAATTTTTCTTATTTATACCATAATTTTTTCTCAACGATTCACTGATAATCTCATCAATGGATAAGGAAATTGATGAGGCTGAATAATCAGAAGAAAATTTTTCATCGATAAAATTCTTAACTGTTTCTGCAAAATCTATTTTTTGAGCATTTATTTTTTGACTCGTAAATAATTCATTTAGTTTTTCTTTTTCTTTTTCTAAAGCTCTAAGTCTACGTTTACCCACCCTATGAATTGCTTTTTTAAAATTTCCTAACTTAAAGTCTATTAAGTCTTCCAGATATTGAGATTTGTCTTCGGGAAAAAAAATATCAAGGTAGCGCGCAAAACATTCAACCTTGTCTTCTTCTTGAAAATTTTCATCAAAAAATACTAATGCATCTTTTTTCTCTTTAGAATTTTTATCTCTCTTTAAATCCTCAAAAGGATACATCTCTTGAATTATTTCTTTGTACGAATCATAAAGATCCTTGTCATATTCTTTAGCATTTAAAAGTAATATTTTTTTTTCTGGACGTGTTTTTTGAAAATTTAGATTAATTATATGCTTTGATACCTCATCAAGATCTTTAAAAGAAGTATTTGTTAGATTCAGATAAAAAGCAGCTATATCTATGTAGTTACTTTCAATTTCAGCCTGATTTGATAAATCTTTACGTAAAGCTTGTTGCACAATTTCTATTTTTGCGTGTTGAGACAAACCTTTTATTGTATCTTTAATAAAGTTACAAAACGCGCTAAAACGGATATTTTCAGGAAAATTAGTATTTCTAAATAAATTATCCATATCAACATCAAAATCTAAAACGATTATTTTATCATTCGACAATTTAATATTTATTTTATTTTTCTCACAAAATAAATCCGCACCCTGTACTCGACACGCTACAAAATTTTGTAAAGCCTTATATTGATCTTTTTCTAAATTTTTTAAAACCTTACTTAAAATTTCATCAATTGTTTTTGGATAATTATTAAGAATTTTCTGAATAAGGAGATTTTCAGAAATTTTTTGAGTGTCTTCAGTTAAAATAGCTAAAATAAAATCGTATTCATTTTCATACTTTTTTGATAATGACGTCAATAAATAATTGATGAATCTGTCACTTTTCATTGATATTAATTTAGATAAAAATTTATCTTGATTATTCCAATCAATATTTTTTTCAAGAATAGAAAAAACGTGAGAAAAAACTTCAAGATCAGATGTAATCAGCGCATCAAAAAAACTATGAAATCTTCCAATTGGAAGACCAAAATCTAGACGTTGAAGAATATAGTCTAGTTCTTTAAATAAATTTTCTGGATTTTTGGTAAGAATCATTAAAGCATGATCAAAAAATCTTTGCGCATCTGATAATTCAGACGAACACATCAAAATTTTAGCAAAAACTCCTTTTTTATAGAGAAAAGCTTTGAGGATGTCACAACAATCTTTTCTGCTGAACAATTTATCCAAAAGCTTGCACGCCCTTTCTTCTCTTTTACTATCTTGCAACTCTATCAAGCTATCAAAAATGTGAGCAAAAATTTCTGGATGAATAAAATTCTTTTGGACATCTTGCAAGGGGTGATGAAGTTCATCATCAATTTTAGATAAAAATTTATCTAAGAAATCGTTTAAACTTTCTCTCCTTCCTTCGATGTTTTTAAAGCTATCAAAAATGTGATAAAAAATTTCTGGATGAACAAAGTTCTTTTGAACGCCTTGCAATGGATGATCTAGCTCTTCATTAATTTTAGATAAAAATTTTATCTAAAAAATTATTTAAATTTTCTCGATTTTGTTCATTTTTTGTTAAGTAATCAAAAATGTGAAGCAAAAAATTCTGGATGAATAAATTTTTTTTGGACACCTTGCAACGATTGATCTAGCTCTTCATTAATTTTAGATAAAAATTTATCTAAGAAATCGTTTAAACTTCTCCTCCTTTCTCTGATGCTTATCAATCGATCAAAACTATGAGTAAAAATTTCTGGATGAGCAAAACTTTCTTGATCGTCTTTTAATGAAAAATCTAAAATTCGGGCAAGACTTGAAGGACTTAATTGCTTAACGATTCGAACAATAAATGCATTATCCAAAAAACTATTTAAAATCGAATTATTGAAAATCCAAACTAAACTTTCTTGATTAGAAATTAAAAATTTTCTAAAAGACTCTGAAAAAGAAAACAAAAATTTGTCTTTTAAAGTCGCAACGCAAGCTTTTGAAAGCTCATTTCTATTTTTTGAACCTAACTGATCTTCAAATGAAGTGATACGCTCTACTACGGATACAACATGAAAACAATACGAAGCTTCTTTATTCCACGTTAAATTTCTGAATATTTTAAAAAATAATGTTTCTAACGAATCCTCATTTTTTCCAAAATCGTTCAAAACTTCACGCACTTTATTTGCATCGATATCAAAGTTCAAATTAGACGCACGATTCATCACCACCAAGGCTTTACTTAGGCAAGTAATGTCTTGATCTGAGAAATCTTTTTTTCCACCAAAATGAAAATTTTTCGATACATCGGAAAATAATTTATTAAGAGCGCCCGGTTTAGCTTGATTTAAAATTTTTAAAGCTCGCCCTAAAGCGTTGTTATCTTCCAAATCGAACAATATTTTTAATAGCTTTTCTGGAGAAATAGCTTTTAAAGAGTCATTTAAAATTTCCGCCTTGGCATGATCTAATACTTTCAGAGTGCACGCTAACGTCCCTTCATCTAAACAAAATAAAGTTTCGAACAATTTTTCTGAACTAACGGTCTCTAAAGTTTGTTTCAGCGCTAAAGCCTGGGAAGTGTAGTCGGCTAAGATTTCTGGATTATTAAAATAATTTTTAAGATCATCTGAAATGCTAACACGAGATGATCCAGAAGTTAATGCACCCGTTAGAGAGGCATAAAATCTGTTTAGCTCACCATTAAGTGAAGGAACAGCGTAAACATTTTGAGCAATACCCTGGATAAAAAAGTTTCCAAAAACACTTGTCATACAAATCAGAAAAATCTTTTTTTCATTCGCGTAAAAAATTTTTTTCTTCTTTTTTAATATTAACAAAAATTTAACAAAAGTTCAATAGTTTTTAATTAAAAACATATCCACACAAACTTTATTCCAACAAGTATTAACAAAACTTTTAATAATGTGATAGCTAAGATCATATAAAAGAGTCACAGATACGTATTGAAGATTTGATCAATCGAACAATTTTTAGTGCGTCGTATATGCTTAGCTTGAGCCTACTTTTTCTCAATAGGATTCAAATCAGGTGAATAAGAAGGCAAGGTACAGTAATGTATGGCCAGAGCTCTCCAATAATTTATCTGCTTTTCTATACCTTTGTGAAAAGAAGCATCGTCCATTCACACTTTTTGTAAGTAGATTAGGTAATAAAATCTGCTATACCCAAGATGTAAAAACTTCAGTATTGGCTGTTAACAAACCTACTGCACCTAAAGCAGAACCTATTAAGGCTTTATCACATTTGTTCTTCCTTTTGTCCCCCCAATCATGACTTCCATGGTACCGTCTTTCCTTATCAGAATAACTGTGGGTTCTGGGCATATCATAATTGTTTGGCAAAATGTAGATCTTTTTTCTGGATCCGCTTTTGGGAGATTTAGAGTTTTTTTATATGTAGCTCCTATACGTTTCTTAGCATGTTTTATCCTAGATGCGCACACTTCAAGCCTTTTTACTCTTTCTTAGCTATAAGAATCAGGTATCGCTATCTATTTTAATTGCAGGTTTATTTTTTCTTAGCTTAGGCTTTATTATCTTTTTTTCATCTACTGAGTGTTGGGTTTGAAATCTTCATACTCCCCCTCACTTTTTTGAAGGGGCTTTAAAAGATCCGAAAGAGAGGCTATTTTATTAAAAATAAACAAAAATGTTTAATGCAAATGAACCTTCGTACTTAGTATGATCGATCAGCAAAATGTTCAGCATCCTGCGCTGATCCACAAGATGCACTCTCCACCTTCAATAAAATCCAAGCTTGAACGCGTCAGGCGTTTTTTTAAAGGACAAGGAATTGATTCTGGACTCTTCTCAAAAGCCTTGATATCAAGCATTTGGGAGCCAGTTCCTAAAATGCATTTAATGCTCGATGGCACCAATTGGAAGTTTGAAACGCAGAATATCAATTGCCTCGTACCAGCTGTTAAAGTTGGAAAGATTACATTTCCTTTGTTTTGGAGTAAACCAATTTTAGGAAATCTTTGGGGTCGATAAAATTCTCTCCTTTTCAGCTGATCGCGAATTTGTGGGCAAAGATTGGATCACTTATTTGTGTGACTTATTTGTGTGACTTATTTGTGTGACTACACGATCCCTTTTTTATCCGTATAAAAAGATAATCCATTGGCCAACTTTGGCACTTCTCAAAAGCCTTTGAAGGATTTTTTTACTCACCTAAATACGGACGAAAGCCTCCATCTGTAACATGCTGGATGATCCTAGGGGGGGTATCGTAGGTAAAAAGATTAAAGATGCGTACCTTGTCATTTGCTTAAGATAAAGACCGGGTACTAAACAAACAAAGAGGGGACATACCCATATGAAAGAGTTTGGAAAATTTTCCAAACTTATGACCATTGTCGCTATTGCTATTTTAGACGCTTCTATAACGGCCCTTACACAAGAACACAAGGGGACTCAGGTGGATCAAAGATAAACTCTTATTCTTTGATTTCAGCGATCTTTTAAACTACCTGAAAAAAAGTGAGGGGGAGTATTAATTTATTATTCACTAATCCCGCTATAATATTTATTCGCGCGTAATATTTGAATTTTTAACTAAAGATCTTTTTTGTTAGAATTGGTAAAAGCAAGTCTTTTAAAAGTCTCTAAAAAAGATTGTATGTAAATTTTGTGAATGTTTAAGATTGCTTTAAAAGCGGTTTTATTCGAGGGGGAAAGCGGTACAAATGTAAAAAATGTGGAAAAAATTTCACGAGGTGTGCCTGAAAAAGACAAGCTGAACGCCCTTGTTTTATACGCAAGTGACTTTTCAATGAACCGAATTGCTCGGCGTTTTGGTGTCAGCGCGAGCGCTGTTTTGAAGGAGGTGGCACCTTAGGATCAAGGCTATGCGCCAAAATTGAGCCATCCCCAGAAGACAACGGTAGTGTCAAGGAAGTCGATGAATTTTGGAATTATTTAAAAAAAGAAGCAAAAAATTTTGGATTTTTAAAGCTTGGATTTCTAAATTCTAGGATCGTGCAGGGCTTATCGATTAGGACTTGGTGATCACTATAGTCAAACATTCAAACGAATTTTTGAACGATTAAAAAAATAAAAAATTTTATTTTATTGCGCAGATCATTGGGAAGGTTTTAATAAAATTATTCCAAGCAATCGCCTATTTCAGGGAAAAGATAAAACCTTTTCCATTGAACAAAATAATAACGCTAGACCATGCCATTGGTTTGCAAGATTTCGTCCCCCCCCTTGCAAACACGCGATCACTTGAAATGCTGGCGGTAACACTGCATATTTTTACGGTACTTCACGTTAATAAAACTTTGAAAATTAATCATGCTACCTTTGGTTGAAGGCCTCTAATCTTTGGTTAAAAGTCTCTAATGTTTACGACTTTTTTTACCTATCAGTTTTTTACCTTTTTCGCCCCATCCTCTATCTTTGCAAATCTTTAGCTCTATACTACATATCAATCAAAACTTCCTGAATACTCAGGTGTACGAGACAATAAAAAATCTTGAAAGTACTTGTGTCAATTCATGCAGGCGCTACTTGATGTTGCAGTGCGGTCAATTTATAATGCAACCTATCTGTCCATTTAGTAAGGGGATCTGGTATAAGCTACAAAAGGCTAATTAAAAAAGCCTTGACTACGCTATAAATATACCCCGTGCATTTGATTTTCATTATCGTTTATTTTTGATTTTTCCCATAGCAATGCATAGTCTCCTTTTTTACTCAATAATTCAAGATGAGTTCCTTCTTCTTGAATACAGCCTTGTTTCATAACTAAAATTTTGTCTACATTTTGAATGCTACTTAATCGGTGAGCAATATATATTTGTGTACAAGGATAATTCAGGTTCTGCAGTCCTTGGCGAATACTTTCCTCAATACCTACATCTAGTGCAGAGGTTGCTTCGTCTAATAACAAAATAGGACTTTTTTTCAAAATAGCTCTGGCAAGTGCAAGACGTTGGCGCTGTCCTCCAGATAATCTTAGCCCGTGAGGTCCAACTGGAGTGTTGTACCCTTGAGGAAGAAGTTCCGCAAAAGAAGAAACTTGTGCTAGCTCTGCTGCATAACGAATAGATTCTATAGACGCGTCAGAACTTCCATAGGCAATATTATCTTGAATCGTTGTGTCAAATAGAGTAATATCTTGGCTTACAAACCCTATGTTATCTCTAATCCATCGGGGAGAGTACATTAAAGCGTCTTTTCCAGAAAAAAGAATGCGCCCTTTATGGGGAAAATACAGCTGCAATAAAAGATAAAACATAGTTGTTTTTCCAGATCCGCTAGGTCCGACAATGGCATACTGTTTATTTGCTTTGAACGAACAATACACATCGCGCAGTATACGTTGTTCAGGAGTATACCCAAAAGTTACCCCTTCAAATACGATATCTTTTGAAAAAATTTCCGAATTTCCTATAAGAACAGACTCTTTTTTTAGTGAAATAGGGCGATCTAAAAGATTCAAAATACGTTCTCCACTTACGATACACGCTTGAAGACGTGTATGTACTTGAAGAATATTTTTGATAGGACGATACAAAAAAAACAGTGCTGTGATAAACGTCAAAAATGATCCAGGAGTTTGAATTCCCTGGATAACCCGATATCCACCGTAAATGACTATGCTTGCGATTATTGCTCCCCCCAAAATTTCCATAAAAGGATGAATGATTGCTTGGATTTTTGCAGCTTTTTTATATTCTTTTAAAATATTTTCTGTAAACTCTTTTAAACATTTTTTTTCGTACTCTTCTGTTCCATAAGCTTTTACCATGATAATTTGGTGAAAAATTTGTTGAAAAAATTGCTGCAACACAGCACTCTTGTTTTGAATCTGAAGAAATATATGTTTTGCACGCTGTCCACAAATGCGCAGTAACCCTGCCATAATAGGAACAATAAAAAGAGCGCTTAAAAATAATAAAACATCTTCTCGTAATAAGACTATAACTAAGCTTAAAACCATAAACACATCTCGACTAAGAGTGCTTAGGCTTTGAAGAAGAGTTTCTCTTACGATACCAATATCTTGAGAAAAAACATTGGCACACCGTGCTTCATGGTAATTTCTGAAAAAATCTAAATCAAAATGTATCATGTGAGCAAAAACGTCGTTTTGTAACTGGGTAGAAAGTATGTATCCCATAGCTGCCATACAGCGTTCTCCTATATATTCGGCCGCTCCCTTAACAAAAAAAATACTAAATACTCCAATACCGATCCAAATTAACAAATCTTGACGATGCCCTACAAAGATATCATCGAAAATAGGTTTTAAGTATTGGGCAAGTATCGCAGTAGAACCTGCAGTCAAGATCATACTTCCTATTCCTAAAACCCAATAGCGCTTTTGTGGAATAAGATATGTTTTTATAAGACGCCACAAGGTATCGTACCCTGAACCTAAATTCTTCAGTCTGCTCCAAAAATTATTCAACTTTTGCAAGACCCCATATACAATATAACGCAAACAGTATAAAGAATTTTTCAGCAAATGACAAAGGACGACTAAAAGTTTATTTCAAAAATATCTTCGTCACTAAAAAAACAAATAAAGAAAAGCAAGAATATATACGAACTATCCCTACCTTTCTAAAAATACTTGTTAAAATGGAACCTCATCCTCTTCTACAGAAAGACAATCATGTTCTTCCATTGATCCAAAAGGGCCTGCCAAATCGCGATCTTCTTCGTTTTTGTTGTCCAGCATCGTAACTGTACCTTGATAGCGGACCACTACTTCGACAGTTTTTTGTTCTCGTCCCTCTTTATCAATCCACTTTCTGGTACGTATTCCCCCTTCAACAAAAACTTTTTTTCCTTTTTTAAAATAACGCTCAATAATAGAAGCCAGCTTAGGATTAAAAACAACAACTCTGTGCCACTCGGTAACACTTTTTACTTCTCCGTTCTTGTCTTTCCAACGCTCTGAAGTAGCAACAGAAAAATTAGCTACTTTGCTTCCATCAGGCATCAAACGAATTTCGGGGTCTTGTCCTAAATTTCCTATCAATATAATTTTATTTACACTCATCTATTTATCCTTTCTCTTACTTTATAGCTTGGAAGATCGTATATGATTTTACAATAAAAGTAAACTACAACTCGTAAAGTCTTATGGAGGAAAAATTTTTAAAAATACTAAAGAAGGAAAATCTCTTTGACCGTTTTTTGATATTTCGCTAAAAATTATTTGTTTTTAATCAAATTTTTTATAGAACTAAGTTTAGGCTTTCAAAAATTTGCGAAAGCCTATTGTAGTAAAATTATATTTTGTATCTTTATTTAGTTTTTTTATTATTTTATTTAAAAGACAGATCGAAGTACGAAATGAAAAAATACAGGTAGAAAAATGAAAAAACAAGTGATAAAACAAAATCGATATCTGAAGAAATAAAAATTGTTTACGAAGAAGTCTATTAGCTTTTCCTAAGTTTCTCGGCCCAAGCTTATACCAAATCAAACTGAAAGTGTTGGACCAATGCGTTAAAAGTAGTCATTGACGCGCTCGACAAGATCTATGGCGATGTTGTCTCAGGTTTGGTCAAAAAAATGCAGCATACTCTTGCAAAACTTTT
>NZ_BAUP01000144.1:0-9043 GCF_000648275.1 Holospora elegans E1
GCTGAACCTTTCGCTGATCGATAAGTACGAAGGTTTTAAAAGTCTCTGCGCGGGATGAGAGGTTCATTTGCATTAAACATTGTTGTTTATTTTTAATAAAATAGCCTCTCTTTCGGATCTTTTAAAGCCCCTTCAAAAAAGTGAGGGGGAGTATGGCTAAGTATATTAGACGATCTACTCATTGCTCTGTTAGCATACTATTCAATCTGGATTTAACAAAATCTTTTTATACAAAACCAAATAAATTTAGTCAATGTATCTAAAAAAATGACTTAAGTAAAAGTCAGTACGCATGAACAGATCAAACAAAGCCAAAAAAGTTTAAAAGGTCATCTCTCGATTTTTTTTGATGACCTTTTCACAATTATTTTATTATGAATGTAGTCTTATCTTACTTTCTTGTGAATTAATAATCTTTTTTTGAAATAATATTCGAAAAAGCCATTTCTAAAAGGGTATTATCTCCGTTATCTGGAATTGTCTGGTAAGCAACTTGGACTACCCCAAACGCTTCTTCTTCAGAAAGATTGTGGTTCTTAATAAATTCTTTTGTGCATTTCAAAATTTTGCTATCCTGCTTAGGTAGAATCTTAGAAATTTTTTCTTCTAAATTTTCAATCTCTACCTTCTTTTCAACTTGAACGTGTTGTTTTAAGTGCTTTGGCTTTACATAAAGACTTGATAAAACCGCTTCAAACATTCTTTCGTCTCTGTCTTTATTTTTTTTAACCATTAACGCTGCAGTACGAACGATTCCTAAAGACTGTAGTTCGGGAATATTTTTTTCTTTCATATATTTTTCTGTGAAGTCCAAACTTTCAAAGCTTCGTTGAGGAAAAAATTTAAATACATTGAATCTAGCACGCTCTTTTTCTGTTAGTTGTCTTACACTTTTTAATCTATCTTTTTCTATTTCGCTTGAAAATTCATTATAAAAAAGAGTAAATTTTTCTTCGTTCATTCCCCAATATTCTTCTTTTTCAAGAAGTTTTTCTAATATTTGTTCTACTTTATTTACAGGAAAATCAAAATCTAGCAAACGCTTAATTTCTTGTTTCATTTTTGCACTCTTCTCACTTTCATGAAAGTCAGTCAAAAGTATTTTGATGTTTTTATGAACTTGAAAAGCAGTGCTAGGATTGGTGGGATTAAATAACCTATTCTTTACATTGAAAACTAAATCCTTAAGTTCACGGCGCTGTTCGAAAGTAAGAACTTTTTCTGTCCCGCTGGCAGTACAAACTATATCGCCCAAATAAGGCAAAACACCTTGGGGAACTTCCCCAGATTCCTTTATTGTTTTTAACATTAAGTTCGCAGTCTCTCGATCCATGCTTACTTCATTCATGGACTTTTTTATAGAACTGAACTTTTCAAGCATTTTTCTTCTGAAATGCCTTAGCCCTATGTCCCCAAATTCTTCTTCTATATCGTCTGTACTTCTTTTGACCTCTTCAACCATTTCACAAATTGTTTTATTATCGCTAGATTGAAAGTAAGGTAAAACATTTGCTATAAAAATATTTAATATAAGTTCTTTCTGATTTTCTTTAACGGCATAAACATCAAAAAAAGAACAGTTCAAAATAAGAAATAAATAAGATAATTTTTTTGTCATCATTTTTAAATTATAGTAAAATAACCATCGAAATGCTACTACATTTTTTACAGAATATCAACCATTTTTTTAACTTATTAGACTTTTTTAAAAATTTATTTTGCCCTTGCCAGCTTTCATAAAATAACTTAAGAATTTCTAGCATTTCATATTGTCCATATACGAGGAGTTTTTTGATCTCCCTGTAGAGAAAAGAAAAGTAAGTGCATCCCCCAAACCAACGCATCCAGTCGATCGGGAGAAACAGTGTCTTTTGGAGTATACCGCATCATCTGCTCTTCTAATTCAGGAAAACACCGTACATGATAGATACGTTTTTGTTCATATAGCGCTGCAATAGGTTGAGCTCGACAATATTTGCTCTTATTCGCCCTGACAGGAATAAACCGTCTATCGGGATAGCTTATGTGTAATAATTCTTGAATGAAATCTCCCCCATTGTTAACTTCTGCAACAATTGCCTGAGCTTTATGCGTCTGCATTGCGTGCACCGCAGTAGAAATCATCTTAGTTGGAGAAAAAATACCGCTATAATCTTGAAGCACATATCCTACCCCTTGAGCGTCTTTTCCCACTACGATTATACCGCTTTCTCCACTAGTTTTGTTATGGGTCACCGCAGGATCTAACGCAACGAAACATTTACTTAAAGGAGGAATTTTTGAGCAATACAAAATATTTTTTTGACTCCAAAGTGCCTGTTCATTTTGCTCTATTAATGTTCCATAAATTTCTTGCGCACCAAGCCGAGTGCCTTCATAGGTCTGTTTAATGTCATCAATGTAAGAGGGAGAAAGATTTTTCGCATTTTCAAAAGTTGCCCCTCTGGTAAGCACTACATCTGAACGATTGAGTAATTTATGCAAAAATGCACAAGGTCTTGGTGTTGTAGTAATAATAACTCGAGGATGTTTTCCCAATCTTAATCCAAGCATAAGCTGATGAAACACTTCTTCAGGATTAGAAAATTTTCCCAATTCATCAATCCAAGCGCTATCAAATTGAGGACCTCGCAATTGATAAAACGATGTTGCACTAAAAAAATCTGCTTTTGCCCCATTTCCCCAGACCACTCTTTTTTTATGCGGAAGATAAATAAGTCCATCTTCAGGGCGGCTGATGCTGTGCAACCCGCTTGGGCCTTCCACCATAACTTTTTGTACGTCTTGAAAGGTATTTCCCAATAGGCATATATGTCTATACCCTGTTTTTATAGCCCATTTTCGAATGGTTTCTGCCCCTGTGCGAGTTTTTCCAAATCCTCGCCCTGCCAAGATAAGCCAAATCCTCCAATCTCCAAAAGGCTCCTTCTGGCTGGGACGGGCCAAACGATCCCATGAAGAAGCTGTTCGTGAATCTAAAGTTCTTTTCAAAATGCGATTCAAGTCTTCAAAATTTGCCACTATTAAAAAAAATGCTTTAGTATTATTTTAGACAATAGACTTTTATAAATTCAAAGAATTTTTTTTCTTATACAGATTAAAAATTAATCACGATTGAAGTACAGTATAGAAAATTTTAAAAATCAAAGGTAAATTTAGTATTTCAGAAGATAGAAATAGCTTTTTATTATAAAATTTTTAAAATTACACTGTTCAATCTGAACCCCGTATTGTGGAAATACATTTTTAATACTAAAATTATTTACTATTTTTTTAGTATTTAATTGGACATCTTTGGAAACTATCATTTAGGTAACTCCATATTGTAAATATCAAAGATGAGGGGGGAATCTTAGAACCTGTATTCATGATTTAGCTATCCTTCTTAATAGGATCATGGAATTGGCTGTAATTATGTTTTCAGCAGTCGCTAGGGCAATTTCATAATCTTTAGATACCCTTCGAAAACGATTTAGCAATGCTAAATGTTCTTTCGACAATCCAACGCTTTGGAAGTATGGCCCATTCTTGAGATATACGCTCTGAGATTGCTATAGTTTTATTCAATAGAGTTCTCACAAACTCCCTTTAATGTAGGATAATTTTGCACCGCTTCCTTAAAAACTCTGTACCCAGCACCTGTGCCATTGGCCTTATGAACAGTGATATGGAGCAGATTGCCTTGCCTATCAACACCACTATGCCGTTTACGTCCTTTCATACTTAATTCGGCTTGTCTTAACAAGTTCATGCGTCACTTTTTCCCATACCCCCTTAATCTTACATCGTCTACAAAACAATGTACCGTCGAATATGGTGGAAAATCTTTGTAGCATGCGCCATTGACAACCGCTTTGGATTATATAAACTACTGCATTACCCCCCTCTTTTTTGTTGTATTTGCTTTTATTGCCGCTATCAAAATGATACTTTATCACATCCCTATCTCTCTTTTAAATCACTTGGTTAATTCATCTTCTACTCCTTCAAGCCTTTTATATCACACTTTTTTTATTCATGAATACAGGTTCTAAAAACTGATAGGTAAAAAAATGGTAAATATTACGCGCGAACAAATATTATAACAGAATTCGTGAATAATAAATAAATAGCTCCAATGATATTTAATGGATATTGTACTACGAAGGCGTTCGAAACTTGGGGGGAACAATTTTTAATAAAGAATCTGAAGTCAGGTCAGGGGGGGGGATGGATACTGCTGCCTTTCACCGATCACAGAAAACTAAAGATTTAATTGAATCTGTTGGGTGTGAGGTGCCCCTGATCTATACCAAATTAAACTGAAAGCACATGTTCATTCTTCGATGGGGGCAGGTGGGGCTGGAAATAATGCACCTCAATCCCCCTTTTTTTTCGCTGCTTTTTGGGTGTCTTTGCTTGTAGGTCCTTGATCCAAGATCAGAGGAATATTAGGGCGCCTTTGGATAAGCGTCTTTTTAGCTGATCAAAAAACGTCTTCAAGTGGGATCTATTCAAGGTTTCTAAGGATACCACCCGTCAAACCCAAGACTTCCATCAGGTTCATGCGTGTCATGGGGGGGGCTGACAGGTGATTTTCGTTGCCATGGTGGCGCGCACCCCATCACCAAACAGGATGGATTCATCTTCCGGAGGGCGTTGTCATCACCGTTGAATAAAAACTTCCCGCTTGCCTGGATCTGCCTTTGCGGGTCGTGCCGCTGGATTTTTAAATGAAAAATTATGGACGTGCAGCCATAGGGTTCAAGAACAGGAGCCGCAAATATCGCTTGCTTTCATATACGCTATGGCTTTCCAAATGTGCGATAAGTTCTGCTGTTTGTGAAACATTCCGCTTGCTTACAGAGCCCCCCGCTTGACACCATTAACTTTTGATCTTCCTTATACTCCTCTACGATCGTCAATCAGAAGAGCCTTAGCAATTTGACGAGCTCCACCCTTTGTCGGATAACAAAACTGCCTTACTCCTATCTTCTACGCGTCGGTACTTAACGCAACACGATCTTCTTCTTTCAGAAATATTTGCACAAGAAAAATTATTAAACTTGTAAACAATTTCATTCAGCATGAGTATATATTCGAAAACAAGTTAGCATATTTCGTTTCATATGTTCTATAGCTGAAACGAAACAAATGTGCTATTCTTTCTAGGTACTTTTTCTTTTCTAGAGTTTAGATTGTCTGATTCCCAGTCTTCTCTTTCTATTTTGCAGCCTCCCTATAATTTAGAGATTGAGCAAGCATTTTTAAGTATTTTGCTTCGAAACAACAGTGTTTTTGAAGAAATAGGGGAAGCTTTGCACTATGAACATTTTTATACTTCTCTGCACCAACATATTTTCAAGACACTTAGCTATCTTATTCGAAAAGGACAGATTGCAAACCCCATAACCCTAAAACATTATGTGGAAAATTATCTTCAAAATGAAGAAGTTACGCTTTCAGATACATATCTTGCAGAGCTAGCAGGATTGATAGTACCAACCTGTAACGCCCATCATTACGCTAAAATTATTTACGATTTATATCTAAGAAGACAGCTGATGCTTTTGGGGGAAAAAGTTTCTCACGGGGCCTGCGTAATGAGCGTGGAAGGCCCTGATGCGCTTCAGCAAATTGAGATAGCGGAAAATTCTTTATTTCAAATGCATCAAACAGGCCAAAAACCTCAGATACAGTCTTTTACTTCTGCCTTAACGCAAGCCATTGAAAGCGCTCAGTTGGCGTACCAACGAGATAGCCACGTCGTAGGAGTGACCACAGGATTATTAGATTTAGATAAAATGTTAGGCGGGCTTCATCCTTCAGATTTAGTAATTCTTGCGGCGCGTCCTGCGATGGGAAAAACTGCTTTGGCCACTAATATCGCTTTTAATGCAGCGCGTGTAAGAATGCATGATACAAAAGGAAAGGGAGACGGCGCAGGTGTGGCGTTTTTTTCTCTAGAGATGTCTGCCTTGCAGCTTGCTATGCGAATTCTTGGTCAAGAAACAGGAATTTCTTCAGATCGCATCCGTCGAGGAGCAATTGAAAAAGACGCATTTCCTTTATTTGTAGATCTTTCTAAAGAGCTTTCAAGTCTGCCATTGTTTATTGATGATACGCCCGCGCTATCTGTGACAAGCCTGTTAACACGTGCGCGTCGCTTGCAACGAAAAGAAGATATTAAATTGATTGTTGTGGATTATTTGCAGCTTCTTACCACAGGAAGGTCTAATAGTTCGGAAAATCGTGTTCAAGAACTTTCTGAAATCACTCGTGGACTTAAACAAATGGCAAAAACTTTAAATGTTCCAGTATTAGCGCTTTCTCAGCTTTCACGTGCGGTAGAACAAAGAGAAGACAAGCGCCCAATGCTAGCAGATCTTAGGGAATCTGGAAGTATTGAACAAGACGCTGATGTTGTTATGTTTATTTATCGAGAAGAATACTACGAAGCACGTAATAAGCCTCAAGACGGTTCTGAAAAAATGTTACACTGGCAGCGTCACATGGCGGAAATATATAATACTGCAGAAATTATTATTTCCAAGCAAAGACATGGCCCAACGGGAAGTGTGATTCTTCAATTTGATGGGGCGCGAACGAAATTTTCTAATTTGGCTCAAAAGAGTGTATAAAAATAAGGCGTAAAAGATTACCAAAGCGTATGGCTAATGGATAAAAAAACAAAAACAGCTCAAATTATTAATTTTTTATTTACTTTTCAAGATGATTTCATCGTGCTTAAAAGAAAATAAGTATGCATTGTTCTGTATTGAAAAAATTAATCTTAAATGCATGCGGAAATGAACTATTTAATTTGTTGAGTTTTGGCCAGTAGTGTGATACAACCGTTACAATTTTACTATACCTGGAGCTTTAAAATGAAAAAAATGCGGTATGTTTTGGATTTTTTTTGATAGGAAGCTCTGTCTGCTCTGCAGGAGGGGGAGGTAACTTCAGTAAAGCTAGCGAAAAAATTAGTGAAACTGAACAAAAAATAAAAAATGCGGTTATAGGGCCACAGGGTTTTGGTATTCTTCACCAAAACACCACTGATACAAGAGGAAGAAATGAAAAAAGCGATGCGAAGTATAGTGTATACTGCTTTTTACTACGATTCGTCTACTCAAAGCACGCCTGCTCCTACTATAATAGTAAATAAAAATATGGTTGATTTAGATAAAAAATTAAGAGAGGACGAAAATGCAAGAAAAAAACTTTTTGAATTTGAAAACGTTGTGTCAGAGTTAACTGAATTTGTCCCCCCTAGAAACGATCAAGAAGCTGAAAGATGGCGCTTTTTGAGGTCAGTTATTGCCTTGGATAATGCGGTGTATCCCGAAGATACTGAATTATCTTTACCAAATATTGATAGAGAGTTGAAGAACGCAATTGCATGGAAATGCCTGTCGATATGTGGAAATCAATATGTAAACAGAAGGGACATTAATTTGACGCACATAAATAAACAGAAAATAGATAGCTTGTTTTTTGCACATTCTGAGAACCCCCCCGCATCTTTTCTTATGGAGGTAGAGTCCGATAGGGGGCAGTTCATTCAAGAAGACACCCCCTCCTGGATAAAGAAGAGAATTTGTAAAGTGGAATATAAGCAACAATGGCAAGATTAAATCATAGCATTCGTAAGCGAATGAAGTTTTAATTTTAATAGACGGTATTCTAGGAAAAAAGGCTTTTTACTCATTTTCTTTATAGTGAAAAGAAAAAAGTAATAGACAGTTGTTGTTTTGGATTTTTCGGTAAATTATTTGCTTTTATAGAGCATTTTGTAACGGCTTTAATATGCGTTATATAAAAAGGGGCAAAAAGCCCCATAGTTTAATTACATTTACTTTTATTTTGAAAGTTTTAGAATACAAACTTTTCTTCACTTTTTCGTATTCTAGTCTTTATCTTAAAAATTGTTTTCATTCCCCTCCTTTCTTAGAAAACGAAGAAAAGTGTTGCCTTATTGGATGAACTGCTCCTCATCGTGCTCTATCTGTGCAGGAATAACCACAGGATTTTGCTCAGCATGTACCAAAAAAAAGTCGTTTATTTGCTGTTCATTCATGTATGCTAGATGAATATTATTTTTGTTTACGTACTGATCTCCACATATTAACAGGCATCTCCATGCAATTGCGTTCTTCAACTCTCTATCAATATTTGGTAAAGATAATTCAGTATCTTCGGGATACACCGCATTATCCAAGGCAATAACTGACCTCAAAAAGCGCCATCTTTCAGCTTCTTGATTATTTCCACCAGCTTCAAGTCCAGTTAACTCCGAAACAACGTTTTCAAATTCCAAAAGTTTATTTTTTGCATTTTCGTCCTCTCTTAATTTTTTATCCAAATCAACCAATTTGTTGTTTTCTATTATTCTAGGACCAGGCTTGCTTTTTGTGTTGGAATCATAGTAAAAAGAGGTATAGGCTATATTTCGCATCACCTTTTTAACTTCTTCCGATTTTATAGGCTGCACTTGATGAATAATATCTAAACCATGTGGTCCTATAACTTGGTTTTTACTTTTTTTACAGCTGAACTAATTTTTTCTTTAACTTTACTGAATTTCCAGCCTCCTCCTGCCGAACAAACAGAACTTGCTGTCAAAAAAAATACCAAAACATAACGTATTGTGCTCATTTTGAAACTCCAAATATCTAAAAACCTCCTAAAGATCCTATCAGATTATTAACTAAAACTCAACGGATATCTAAATTATACAAAAACCGACGTATAAATAGATATAGGTTGATAAAACGATTTAATTTAAAGAAAACTAATAAAATATTCTAAATAATAGAGACCCTTTAACAAAAGATAGCACGATCAATTTTCAATGTTTTATTGACGTGAAGTGCCGCAAAAATACGCAGTGTTACCTCCAGCATTTCAAGTGATCGTGTATTTGCAAGGGGGGAAAAATCTTGCAAACCAATGGCGGTGTGGAGCGTTATTTTGTTCAATGGAAAATGTTTTATCTTTTCCCTGAAAGAGGCGGGGGCTTGGAATAATTTTATTAAAATCTGCCCAATGATCTAAGCAATAA
>NZ_BAUP01000143.1:0-1498 GCF_000648275.1 Holospora elegans E1
TTTTACATTTGCACCGCTGCCCCCTCGAACAAAACCGCTTTTAAAGCACTTCGAACATTCAAAAAATTTACATACAATCCTTTTTAGAGACTTTTAAAAAAGACTTCCTTTACTAAATTTAACAAAAAATATCTTTAGTTAAAAGCTTCAAGAAAATTCTATTTGTAAAGTAAAAAATTATATTTTTTATAATAAAATGAACTTATATAAAAAAACAAAAAACAAAAATGCTAATAAAACATTTTACTTTAATATTTATATTCATAGCAAGCAACTGCTTTGCTGGTGAAGAAGGCTCCTCAACTGTTTCAGTAACAGGAAATGCTTCCTCTCAACAGAAAAGCAACGCAAACATGACAGTGATGAGCACGCCTACCCCCCAACGAACCACTACCGTAAAAAAAAATTCAGATGAAGAAAACCTTCTAGAAGGTTTGGAGGAATATGTGCCTTTAAACACGAACACCAGTAAAAAAATACTTACAGAACAAGAATGCAATGAAAAATCCATAGCCTTGAACAATAAAATATTAGACTTTAAAAAGAAAGAACAATTACTTCGTGAAAAAACCTCCTCAGCTAAGCTAGAACAAATGAACCTTCTGCAAGAAATAAACGCAGATAAAGCCAACATAAAAAGTTTTAAAAAACTGGAAAAAGAGTATGGAGAATATAAAAAAATGCTAGAAGGAAAAGGAATCTTTTTAGAAGAAAACAACTTGACAAAGAAATAAAAAGTTCATACAAATATTAACGTTATAGTGCCCCCAATGCCCAAATCCCCCCACAATTAACTAAAGATCTCTCTAAAATCCCCCCCCCACCCCAATAAATCAGATAAAGAACTTATTGTGGGGGGATTTTAGAGATTATAGACATCACGTTTTGGCCAAAAGGAAAAAAAGTTAAGAGGTAAAGAGGGGGCAGAGCATTTTCATAGATATCGCCACTAAAGTTCGTTGGTCGAAGAAAATTTCCTCGTAACAAAACCTGATAAAAAATGGATATAGAGCTTAAAGAAAGATGGTAAGGCGTAATTTCAACCAATATTATCCCGTAACCAAGCCTCCTAGGTGTACAGCTGATCTTTTAAAAAAATGGAATCAAAAAAAGTCAAAAACTTATAAATTGAGCAACTAACAAAAGATGGCTCTCCTAGTTTTTTTCATATCAATACGGTAAATCCTTGTAGGGAATTGTGTTGAGTTAAAAAGGGTAAGATTTTATTTTCCATTTTACTTTTTCTAAAATTGTATTTCCTATCTATTTAAATTTTTTATGACTTCTTTGGATACGAAATAGCGTATTTTCTATAATTTAATTGTTATATCAAATTCCATACTCCCCCTTACTTTTTTTCAGGTAGTTTAAAAGATCGCTGAAATCAAAGAATAAGAGTTTATCTTTGATCCACCTGAGTCCCCTTGTGTTCTTGTGTAAGGCCCGTTATAGAAGCGTATACAATAGCAACAGCGACAATGGTCATAAGTTTGGAAAG
>NZ_BAUP01000142.1:0-12630 GCF_000648275.1 Holospora elegans E1
CCAAAGATTTCCTTAAATTGGTTTAATAAACTGATGCGTGCTTGGGTGTGCGAATTTTCCTGGTGATCAAGCATGCTCTAAAACAAAGGAAATGCAATCTTTCCAACTCTAACAGCTAGTACGAGGCAATTGATATTCTGCGTTCCAACCTTCCAATTGGTGCCATCGAGCATTAAATGCATTTTAGGAACTTGCTCCCAAATGCTTGATATTAAGGCTTTTGAGAAGAGTCCAGAATCAATTAACTTGTCCTTTTAAAAAAACGCCTGACGCGTTCAAGCTTGGATTTTATTGAAGGTGGAGCGTTCATCTTATGGATCAGCGCAGGATGCTGAACATTTCGCTGATCGATCATACTAAGTACGAAGGTTCATTTGCATTAAACATTGTTGTTAATTTTTAATAAAATAGCCTCTCTTTTGGATCTTTAAAAGCCCCTTCAAAAAAGTGAGGGGGAGTATGGATAATTGTAGGAAAATTATTGTAGATTAGCTATAAATATCTTTATAAATTTTCGTCATTTGATTGATATTTTTTTTCTAAACCTAAAGCAATGATGCTCTATTACTCCGCGCTATGAGAAAATGTCTGTAAATTTTCTGGCCACTATCCACTTGGCTTCAATAGTTGTTTTTCTACGGTCTTTTGACTAAATTGAAAACATGACCTTAAAATTATAAAAAATTTTTATCTTTTGATAATTATAAAAAATTTTTATCTTTTGATACACAAAACATATAAATTAGTGCTGGAACACACGCCAACATACTGGCAAAAATCATTCCACTCCATCCAACATGCACAATAAGCCATCCTGAACAAGAACTTACCAACTGAGAATTAAAGTGAGCTAACGCGGTAAAAATACTAAGCTGAGTTATGGCTTGTCCCAAATTAACTGTCATGATTTGAAAAGCAAATACACTGGTAAGTGAAAAATTAAGGAGAATTCGCTGAAAAATACATAAACAAGATAACATCCCCAACGAGTTTCCAAAACTTCCCCAAAACAACCCAGCAAATACCAGAAGTTGTCCTGTCATTCCCCAACGCATTACACGCAGTACAGAAAATTTTTGAATACAGTACCCTGAAACAAAAATTCCAAAAGAACTTCCCCAAAAGTTCCAGAAATCTTGTACACTATATTGCTGTTTGGAAAACCCCATATGTAAAAAAAACAATTCCTGATTGGGAGTCCATAAGTGATCTGCTACTCGATATAGCATTAAAATTAAAAAAATTTTACGGATTTGAGGATGCTTCAACAATTCTTTGATGGGAGAAAAAAAATTATACCCGATTCCTTTAAAAGGCTGAATTGGCGCAAGATCTAAAGAACTAAACATAGGAAAAAATAAAACGCTTAATGCTACAACTAAACACCCTCCTGCTAGGTAATGGTACAACATCGGCCAGCTCCAAGAGCATTGAGAGAAAAACAAAGCTCCGGAAACTGCCAGCGTCATTCCTGCTCGATACCCATTTAAACAAAAACTTTCTGGAAGTCCTCTTAAATTTTCAAATCCCGTATCCTTTTGACAGGCAATAACCATCATAGAATAATTTCCATCTAGCATGAATAAAAGAGCAGTGCAAACAAAAAATGCTATTCCAGAGAACATAGAACAAAAACTAATAATTGTAAGAAGAATACTAAATGCTATTAAATGCATAGATAGCCAAAATCTTCTCGGGCTAAACGGAATCCAAGAAGGCAAAGCCAAAGAAAAAAAAGGTCCACAAAACATTTTTAAGCTGTAACATATTCCCAAGACTGCTAAAATATCAAAGGTTCGAACGGAAAGTCCTAAATCGTTTCCCCAAAGACGAGGCCAAGTACGCACAACTTTGTTAAGCAGCCCTCCCCAAAGCCCTAAAAATCCAATCACGAATAATCCTTGAATTTTTCTGCTCTGAATGTTTTTAAATTTCATATATTTCCCCTAAAATCATACTGTTTTCTGGCCCATTTCTTGGATTTGTAAAGAATCATTTGGCTTTTGGGCGTAATACAATTGGACTATACCTCCTTCCATGGGAATGCACTGAGAATTTTCAAATCCGGCCTGGGAACACTCTTTTAAAATTATTCCCGATGAGGGAAACTCTAAAATGCTATCGGATAGATATTGATATGCTGAAAAATCCTTTGCAATCCATTTGCCTAAAAAAGGAATACCATAAAGCAGATAGCGCCGATATGCCCAAGCTAAAATTGGTATAACTTCAAAAGAAAATTCTAACATCAGTAAAATTCCCTTCGGTTTTAACAAACGAAACGCTTCTTGAAAAGCAAGAAAGCGATTTTCCATATTGCGCACCCCAAATCCACATAAATACACTTCGGTCATTTTTGAAGGCAAAGGAACAGATTCAGCATATCCTTTTAAAAAGTGTAATTTTGTACAAGGCATCATAGAATATTTGCGTACTTTGGCACGTTTTAACATTTCCGTGCTGGGATCTATCATCCAACAAACACAAGATTTTTGCTGAATTTTTGCTTCTTGTAGAAAAAAGTCTGTTATTGCCCCTGTTCCACACGCCATATCGATGGCAGAAAAATCAGAATATGCACTCCAAGGGATATAGGAAATTAGAAATCTTCTCCAATAATCGTCTCGTCCCAAACTCATAATTTTATTCATTTGATCGTAAATAGGAGCAATACGATCAAATAAAGAAGCGATAGAATTCACACTACGCTCTTAATCATTTTGAACTCAATCTTATCAAAAATATTTTTACCAATCAAGCAAGTATATAGAAATCGAAGAGAATTTAAATGACTATGCTGTGAGCATAATAAGCCAAGATCACATAAAAAATTCATATTAAATATTATTTTAAATTGATAAAACTCTCATCAGCTGATTTCAGCTTTAGCAATTTTTTAAGGCATTGAACTGAATATGTCATCTTTTTTTCAAGTTTTGACAGACTTTCTATCTTAATTTATGCTCGTTGTACATGGCTTTTTTATGTAACTTTAGCTAGTAGTAAGAGTACTTTTAAAAGTAGTCTCTTTAAAGGAGTGACAAATTTAAAAAATCGGTGTAGGATAGTCCAAAGAATGTGATAAGTCTTTTTAGGATTTATGGAAGAGCTAAACTTTTTTTATTCTTTAGTATCAAGTCTATTAATTGTTGTTAATCCCTTTATTGTTGTTTCGGGGTTTGTAGGCTTGTCTGGAGAAGCGTCTCAAAAACAGCAAAGAGAACTTGCAGTTCGTGCTTCTTTAGTTTCTTTGGGAATCGGGTGTGCTTTTGGTATATTTGGAATGAGCGTACTAGAAGGGGCAGGCATAACGGTTTCTGCGCTTCGAATCGCTGGAGGTTTTCTTCTTTTTCGTACCGCTTGTGAGTTAGTAAGTGCGCAGGAAGACAATAGCGTTTGCAAGGAATCTTCAGATCTTTTACGATTGGCAGTTTTTCCTTTAGCTTTTCCTACTATCATTGGTCCTGGGGCTTTGTGCATCATCGCCGACGCTTTGGGAACGATTTCAAAACCGCACATAGGGTACACGCTAGGAATTGTTCTTGCGGTAGCAATAACAGTAGGGGTTAATTTTGCATTTTTGTATATGGCACCACAAATCTTAAAATTTTTGGGAAAAAGTATTTTAGAAATTATAAAGAAGTTAGTGGGATTGTTCTTGGCTATGCTTGCTGTTCAAATCATGATTGGTGGAGTAAGTGAAGTGTACAAGTCTTGGGAAAAACCAGAAACTGGGACTAGCATTTCTTTTGAATCAGAAAGGGAGTTGGAATGCGCTTAGGTGTTTTTGGGGGATTAGGAAAGTTAGGAAAAGCAATAGTAGATCTTGCAAAAGATTACAGTGGCATTAGCGAAGTTTTTATAAAAGATTTTAAGCAAGAGGGCGATCTAACGCTTTCTTTGAAAGATTTTATTGAGGGATCTGATGTCATTATTGATGTAGCGGGTGCCAAGGGAACCCAGTCTTTGCTGCAAGGACTTGCTTGTTACGAAGATGGGGAATATTCTAAAAAATCGCTAAAAAAATCTTTAGTTATAGGCAGCACAGGACACGAATCAGATGTAAACCATATGGTGTGTGGAATTCTTGGATTTTGTTCCGTTCTTTATGCACCTAACGCTGCCCAATCATTGTGGAATTTTCTATATTCTGCCACACAGTTGGCGCAAGCGCTTGGTCCTGACTGGGACGTGCACGTCCATGAGCATCATCATAAAAATAAAAAAGATGCGCCTTCTGGTACAGCTTTATGTTTTACACAGCACCTGGAATCTGCGTGTCCTTGGTTAAAAAATAAAATTCATTGGAGCTGCATTCGCGCAGGATCTGGAATGATATTGAATTCTTTGATTTTTTCTGGAAACGACGAAGTTATTCATTGCACACATCAAGTGCTAGATCGTTCTGTTTTTGCAAAAGGCTTACTAGACATGGCGGTATGGATAAAAGAGCGTGATCCAGGATATTACGATGTTGGATATTACGTTAAGAATAAAGGTAGTAAGCCGTAAAAAATAGCAGATTTTTATTTTTCGAAGTAAGTAAAAAAGAAGAAAAGTTTTTGAATCTTGGAAAAAAACTTCAATTAGGTGTATAGATTATAAATTCGAAGAATTCCAAAGAAGAGCATTTTTACTTCCTTTTCATTGGATTGTCGAAAAAATTTTTCAACTGCGCTGAGGAGGTAATTTTTTGCTTTCTTTACGTTGTTTGTGCATGGTTTTTTGTTTTGTGCAAAGAATTTAATATTTCTATTAAGCTTTAAGGAAATCGGTTCACTGAGCTCCCTCTAGACTTTATTATGTTACTTATGTCACAATTCTGATCGAGGAAAATGTTTAACAAGGTCCTTTATAAAGGGGGGTAGTGTCTGATGACACAAGAGTAATAAATTATGAACTGTTCTGGTATAAATAAATTATTTTTTACGAATAAAAGTGTTGAACAATTAAAAAAATTAGAAAAAGTTGAAAACGTTTCTGTGGTGTTGCGAATTCGTGTCTCAAGCGGTGGTTGCGCGGGCTTAAAATACGTCTTTTCTTTAGAGCGCTTTTATTCAAAAGCGAGTCCTGAAGATATACAAATAACGCAAGACGGCGTTAGTGTAGTGACAGATGCTCTTTCTATGAAGTACATTCAAGGAAGCACCATTGATTACCAAGAAACACTTATGATGAGTCAGTTTGTGGTGTTAAATCCAAATTCTGATGAACAGTGCAGTTGCGGAAGTTCTTTTCAGATAAAAAATTAAAGGGATAGAAATATGATTTTGTTCAGTTATTCTTTTTTAATGTGGATTGTTTTTGGATATGTAGTGGGAAGCGTTCCTTTTGGAGTTATTATTCCCGTTTTACTGGAAGGGATTGATCCAAGATGTATAGGATCTGGAAATTCTGGAACTACTAACGTTTATAGAGCGGTAGGGTGGAAGTGTGCTGTTTTGGTAGCTATACTGGATATATTAAAAGGCATGCTTCCTGTGTATTTTGCTCTAAAAGTTTTTAATTCCTATTTTTTAGCTATGGGGATAGCGCTGGCCTGTGTGTCTGGGCATGTTTGGTCTTGTTTTTTGAGGTTTAAGGGAGGAAAAGGAATAGCCACTGGGGCAGGAGTTTTGTTTCCTTTTATCCCGCTTTGGGTTGGAATATCTGTGGTTTTTTGGATTATCGTTGCACGATTTACGCGATATGCTTTCCTTGCGAGTATAATTTCTACAGCGATTGTTTTGCTAGGGGCAAGTATAAGTGTTCGTTATCCATTTTTTTTCTGTTTAGTATGTATTGTGGGCGGAATTATTCTTTTTACTCACAGAAGAAATTTTCTCCGATTTATTCAAGGAGCAGAGAATAAAATTGAAAAAAATTCTAAGAACCTGTCTTCACAATTTAAATAGAATCTGATATAAGGCCTGGTTAGGAGGTAAATGACATGCCCTATCCGAGAGATTTGAGTCACACAAAATAGAGATTTAATAAAACCTCATTGTGATACAGTGAATTGTGGTAAAAAACGCAAGAGAGCGGTTACTAACGTGGTATTTTATCCCATAAAGACGGGCTGTTATTTGCGCTTTTTGCCGCAAGCATATCCTCCTAGAAAAGTGTGTACAGGTTTTACATGAAAGAAAGACAAAGCAGAATTTGGAAGAAAATGATAAGAGCTCTTGTGGAAAAAATCCGGATAAACAATGGACTAAATGCTAATCCGATAATATTGACTTACAAAGTGCAAAAACTACGGACAAAGCTGTAAATCAAGGGATTGATGGGAAAAAAAGTCAAAGGCGTAAATGCCATAGTGTCACGAATACCCAAGAACATATTTTTCATGTGAAAGTTCACACTGCTGTGGGATGCCAGGCATTTGGTTAGGCAGGTGTAAAAATCCATCGCTTCAAGGCGTATGCGCAGATTCTGGTTATCGTAAAAGTTATCGTAAAACGTTCGAAGCGCTTGTTCAAAACTTATTGAAGAAGACCGTAGAGATTTCGGCACGTATTACGTCGAGCTGGGAAATTTTAGCGAAAAGATGGAGGATAGAGAGAATATTTGCTTGGCTAAATCATTTTAGGCGATTGGCCAAGGAGTATGAAATAGGCGTTCAACCAACAAAACACAACGTTATGATCCCCCATTCAATGCTACTGATTCGTCGGTTGGATTAACTGTGAAGATAGGTTCTAAGTTTTTTGCGTAATTTTATAGTGTATAATTTTGAAACTTTTAACCAAATATAGCACAATTACTTTTCAAAGTTTTATTAACGTGAAGCGCCGAAAAAATACGCAGTGTTACCTCTAGCATGTCAAATGATCGTGTGTTTGCAAGGAGTTTTCGACGAAATTTTACAAACCAATGGCGATGTCGAGCATTATTTTGTTCAATGGAAAAGGTTTTATCTTTTCCATGAAATAGGCAGGTGCTTGGAATAATTTTGTTACCCCCTTCCCAATGATCTGCGCAATAAAATTAAAATTTTCTATTTTTTTAATCGTTCAAAAAGTCGTTTGAATGTTTGGAGTGATCACCAAATTCCCAATCGATGAGCCCTGCACGATCCTAGGATTTAGAAATTCAAGCTTTAGAAATCCAAATTTTTTTGCTTCTTTTTTTAAATAATACCAAAATTCGTCAACTTCCTTGACAATACCTTTGTCTTCTGAAGATAGCTCAATTTTGGCGCATAGCTTTGATTATAAGGTGCCCGCCCCTTCAAAACAGCGGTGGCGCCGACACCAAAATGCTGAGCAATTCGCTTCATTGAAAGACCTCTTGCGTATAAAACGAAGGCTTTGAGCTTGTCTTTTCGGGCACACCTCGTGAAATTTTTTCCACATTTTTTACATTTGTACCGCTGAATCCCTGGAAAAAAACCGCTTTTATAAGTAATCCGAATATTCACAAATTTTACATACAATCATTTTTAGAGACTTTTAAAAGCCATCCTTTTACCAATTCTAATAAAAAGTAGCTTTAGTTGAAAGCTTCTAAAAGTCTGCTGAAAATAGAGGTCTGAAAAATATTAAGAAAAAGATCATTTTCTTTGGGGAGGTATTTTGCGGACTTCCCCATTTTTTTCTTTGTGCAGCGTTTTCAAAATAAATCACACAATATCTTTTAATCGTCCTGATTTTTGTTTTTTTTCTGAAACATATAGTTCTTATCATTTTTCAGCTCTGTACAATCTCTAAGATTCATTATGGATTTTTGAATATCATCTAAAGATCCATCAATAGAATGATCACTGATGGCCAAAAAGAAGTGCGCAGTATCCGCCAACATGCCCAAACGACATCTTTCCTTTCCATTCGCACCATCAACAACAAACCCTTCAAACAAGTACTTTAACAAAAAGTAAGGATGCCTTGAATAAACCTCATTTTTGTATTGTTCAGTTTCTTTATACAGATCAATATGACCTTTAGAAGCATTCCTTAAAAACTTTAAAAAATAAGGAAATTTTTCTTTACTAACATATTTCACCTCAACTTCCTTACCGTCTAACGCATTTAGACAAGAAGTTGTAAATTCTTTAAAGTAAACTTCCCTTTCTTCAAGCCCAGCATCGTGACATTTTTGAGTAAAATTTCCCATAAAATACTCTACAACTTCAAATGAACTGTTTCCAAAAAACTTTTTATTAGTATTTTTTATACTTTTTTTATCTTCTCTTGAAGAATAATGCATAAAAAATTCTGCTATTTCAGTATAAATAAATTTTTTATTTTCTTGTGTTATCAACAATTTTTCAATTTTTTGTTTTTTCACTGCTTCATTAAATTCTCCTAACAAAGCTTCATAATTTGTCCTTCCTAGTCCATCAATGAAGAATTTTTCTCCTTGACTACAAGGGCTCGCACTATATTCAGATTTTTTTATGTGATTGTGCTGATCTAAGTATTTTAAAAATTCATTATTCGTCGTATTCTCAAATTTTTTCGCTTTTCCAATAAAAAAAAGAATGGATCCAAACTTCTGCGAAAACCCTTGAATCTCTTCTTTTCGAGAGCTTGGATCTCTAAAACTGTTATAGAACAAACTAAATGCCAGCACCGCTTGCTTTAATTTCTGGTAGTCAATTGCTGAATTTTTCTTATTTATACCATAATTTTTTCTCAACGATTCACTGATAATCTCATCAATGGATAAGGAAATTGATGAGGCTGAATAATCAGAAGAAAATTTTTCATCGATAAAATTCTTAACTGTTTCTGCAAAATCTATTTTTTGAGCATTTATTTTTTGACTCGTAAATAATTCATTTAGTTTTTCTTTTTCTTTTTCTAAAGCTCTAAGTCTACGTTTACCCACCCTATGAATTGCTTTTTTAAAATTTCCTAACTTAAAGTCTATTAAGTCTTCCAGATATTGAGATTTGTCTTCGGGAAAAAAAATATCAAGGTAGCGCGCAAAACATTCAACCTTGTCTTCTTCTTGAAAATTTTCATCAAAAAATACTAATGCATCTTTTTTCTCTTTAGAATTTTTATCTCTCTTTAAATCCTCAAAAGGATACATCTCTTGAATTATTTCTTTGTACGAATCATAAAGATCCTTGTCATATTCTTTAGCATTTAAAAGTAATATTTTTTTTTCTGGACGTGTTTTTTGAAAATTTAGATTAATTATATGCTTTGATACCTCATCAAGATCTTTAAAAGAAGTATTTGTTAGATTCAGATAAAAAGCAGCTATATCTATGTAGTTACTTTCAATTTCAGCCTGATTTGATAAATCTTTACGTAAAGCTTGTTGCACAATTTCTATTTTTGCGTGTTGAGACAAACCTTTTATTGTATCTTTAATAAAGTTACAAAACGCGCTAAAACGGATATTTTCAGGAAAATTAGTATTTCTAAATAAATTATCCATATCAACATCAAAATCTAAAACGATTATTTTATCATTCGACAATTTAATATTTATTTTATTTTTCTCACAAAATAAATCCGCACCCTGTACTCGACACGCTACAAAATTTTGTAAAGCCTTATATTGATCTTTTTCTAAATTTTTTAAAACCTTACTTAAAATTTCATCAATTGTTTTTGGATAATTATTAAGAATTTTCTGAATAAGGAGATTTTCAGAAATTTTTTGAGTGTCTTCAGTTAAAATAGCTAAAATAAAATCGTATTCATTTTCATACTTTTTTGATAATGACGTCAATAAATAATTGATGAATCTGTCACTTTTCATTGATATTAATTTAGATAAAAATTTATCTTGATTATTCCAATCAATATTTTTTTCAAGAATAGAAAAAACGTGAGAAAAAACTTCAAGATCAGATGTAATCAGCGCATCAAAAAAACTATGAAATCTTCCAATTGGAAGACCAAAATCTAGACGTTGAAGAATATAGTCTAGTTCTTTAAATAAATTTTCTGGATTTTTGGTAAGAATCATTAAAGCATGATCAAAAAATCTTTGCGCATCTGATAATTCAGACGAACACATCAAAATTTTAGCAAAAACTCCTTTTTTATAGAGAAAAGCTTTGAGGATGTCACAACAATCTTTTCTGCTGAACAATTTATCCAAAAGCTTGCACGCCCTTTCTTCTCTTTTACTATCTTGCAACTCTATCAAGCTATCAAAAATGTGAGCAAAAATTTCTGGATGAATAAAATTCTTTTGGACATCTTGCAAGGGGTGATGAAGTTCATCATCAATTTTAGATAAAAATTTATCTAAGAAATCGTTTAAACTTTCTCTCCTTCCTTCGATGTTTTTAAAGCTATCAAAAATGTGATAAAAAATTTCTGGATGAACAAAGTTCTTTTGAACGCCTTGCAATGGATGATCTAGCTCTTCATTAATTTTAGATAAAAATTTATCTAAAAAATTATTTAAATTTTCTCGATTTTGTTCATTTTTTGTTAAGTAATCAAAAATGTGAGCAAAAAATTCTGGATGAATAAATTTTTTTTGGACACCTTGCAACGATTGATCTAGCTCTTCATTAATTTTAGATAAAAATTTATCTAAGAAATCGTTTAAACTTCTCCTCCTTTCTCTGATGCTTATCAATCGATCAAAACTATGAGTAAAAATTTCTGGATGAGCAAAACTTTCTTGATCGTCTTTTAATGAAAAATCTAAAATTCGGGCAAGACTTGAAGGACTTAATTGCTTAACGATTCGAACAATAAATGCATTATCCAAAAAACTATTTAAAATCGAATTATTGAAAATCCAAACTAAACTTTCTTGATTAGAAATTAAAAATTTTCTAAAAGACTCTGAAAAAGAAAACAAAAATTTGTCTTTTAAAGTCGCAACGCAAGCTTTTGAAAGCTCATTTCTATTTTTTGAACCTAACTGATCTTCAAATGAAGTGATACGCTCTACTACGGATACAACATGAAAACAATACGAAGCTTCTTTATTCCACGTTAAATTTCTGAATATTTTAAAAAATAATGTTTCTAACGAATCCTCATTTTTTCCAAAATCGTTCAAAACTTCACGCACTTTATTTGCATCGATATCAAAGTTCAAATTAGACGCACGATTCATCACCACCAAGGCTTTACTTAGGCAAGTAATGTCTTGATCTGAGAAATCTTTTTTTCCACCAAAATGAAAATTTTTCGATACATCGGAAAATAATTTATTAAGAGCGCCCGGTTTAGCTTGATTTAAAATTTTTAAAGCTCGCCCTAAAGCGTTGTTATCTTCCAAATCGAACAATATTTTTAATAGCTTTTCTGGAGAAATAGCTTTTAAAGAGTCATTTAAAATTTCCGCCTTGGCATGATCTAATACTTTCAGAGTGCACGCTAACGTCCCTTCATCTAAACAAAATAAAGTTTCGAACAATTTTTCTGAACTAACGGTCTCTAAAGTTTGTTTCAGCGCTAAAGCCTGGGAAGTGTAGTCGGCTAAGATTTCTGGATTATTAAAATAATTTTTAAGATCATCTGAAATGCTAACACGAGATGATCCAGAAGTTAATGCACCCGTTAGAGAGGCATAAAATCTGTTTAGCTCACCATTAAGTGAAGGAACAGCGTAAACATTTTGAGCAATACCCTGGATAAAAAAGTTTCCAAAAACACTTGTCATACAAATCAGAAAAAATCTTTTTTTCATTCGCGTAAAAATATTTTTTTTCTTTTTAATATTAACAAAAATTTAACAAAAGTTCAATAGTTTTTAATTAAAAACATATCCACACAAACTTTATTCCAACAAGTATTAACAAAACTTTTAATAATGTGATAGCTAAGATCATATAAAAGAGTCACAGATACTACGTATTGAAGATTTGATCAATCGAACAATTTTTAGTGCGTCGTATATGCTTAGCTTGAGCCTACTTTTTCTCAATAGGATTCAAATCAGGTGAATAAGAAGGCAAGGTACAGTAATGTATGGCCAGAGCTCTCCAATAATTTATCTGCTTTTCTATACCTTTGTGAAAAGAAGCATCGTCCATTCACACTTTTTGTAAGTAGATTAGGTAATAAAATCTGCTATACCCAAGATGTAAAAACTTCAGTATTGGCTGTTAACAAACCTACTGCACCTAAAGCAGAACCTATTAAGGCTTTATCACATTTGTTCTTCCTTTTGTCCCCCCAATCATGACTTCCATGGTACCGTCTTTCCTTATCAGAATAACTGTGGGTTCTGGGCATATCATAATTTTTTGGCAAAATGTAGATCTTTTTTCTGGATCCGCTTTTGGGAGATTTAGAGTTTTTTTATATGTAGCTCCTAAACTGTTTGATCCCAGAGAATTATGGAGTATATTATGAAGACGATAATTCATGGAAGAAAAGTTTATGGGACAAGTATTACATGCAAATGCCAGAACGACTGAGACACTCCGTAGAGAGATCCAATAGGGAAGAGAGCATAGCAAAAGCGGCTATAAGATTTAATGTTAATCCAAAAACAATTATCAAATGGAAGAATCGAGAAGATACAAAAGATCTCCCTATCGGTCTTAAAAAGATCAAATCTACTGTGCTTTCAGAGTCTGAGGAAGAAGCAAGTGTTGCATTCAAGAGGATGAAGTATTATATAGCTTACAAGAAACTATTCCACATTTAAGCCAATCAAGTCTTCATCGTTGCTTAAGGCGTCATGGCGGCTCTGTATTGCCTAAAAAAGAACTAT
>NZ_BAUP01000141.1:0-1643 GCF_000648275.1 Holospora elegans E1
GTTTAGTCCCAGCAAGAAGTAGCTAGGATTAGGTATAAAATATTCAGGATGAATTGTCCACTGATTTAGAATATTTTCCTCCATGAATTATTGTCTTCATTATATACTCCATAATTCTCTGGGATCAAACACAAAAAGAAAGAGCTAGTGTTATGGATAATGCCGCTTAAAGGGAAAGCTATGCAAAAGATGCTAGAAGATGCCATTGTTTGCTTTATTTTCCTTCCTTACTCGAAGCTTTTAACTAAAGATGCTTTTTATTAAAATCAGTAAAGGAAGTCTTTTAAAAGTCTCTAAAAATAATTGTATGTAAATTTTGTGAGTGTTCTGATTGCTTTAAAAGCGGATTTGTTCGATGGGGTAAGCGGTACAAATGTAAAAAATGTGGAAAAAATTTCACGAGGTGTGCCCAAGAAAGATAAGCTCCAAGCCCTTGTTTTATACGCAAGCGGCCTTTCAATGAACCGAAGTGCTCAGCGTTTTGGTGTCAGCGTGAGCGCTGTTTTGAAAGGGGGCGGTCACCTTATAATCAAGGCTATGCGCCAAAATTGAGCTATCCCCAAAAGACAAAGGTATTTTCAAGGAAGTCGATGAATTTTGGTATTATTTAAAAAAAAGAAGCAAAAAATTTGGATTTCTAAAGTCTATGATCGTGCTGGAAAAGGGCTCTTCGATTGGGAATTTGGTGATCACTCGAATCAAACATTCAAACGACTTTTTGAACGATTAAAAAATGGAAACAAGCCCCCGCCTATTTCAGGGAAAATATAAAACCTTTTCCTTTGAACAAAATAATGCTCGACACCGCCATTGGTTTGCAAGATTTCGCCCCCCTTGCAAACACACGATCACTTGAACTGCTGAAGGTAACACTGCGTATTTTTACGGCACTTCACGTTAATAAAACATTGAAAACAATCATGCTATCTTTTGTTAAAGGTCTCAAAATAAAAACAAAATATTAATAAATATGTTGTATTATTATATTTAGTTTAAAACAACAAGTAATAAAATGAATAGCAAAATAAAAAAATGTATAATTTTCTTATTTTTATCAGGAATAGTGCAAAATTTCCAAATTTACGCTAATACGCCCTCTTTTCCCTATGACATGTACTATAAAAACGCGTATAATCAACAGCAACCGCAATATTTTTCTGAAAACGGAAAAAATGGCAAATTAAATCTTTTTTCTAAAGTCGCGAAAATTACAGCAAATACGTTGTACGGTGTTGCAAGAAATTCAAAAGATCCATCTTTGGCGAATATTGCTCAAGGAATGAACGGTGTTGCAGGATTTGCGAAAGCTGTTAACGATACAAGAGATTCATTTCGTTTCCAAAACAGTCCTCCTTATGACAGAAATGGGAGTTATTACAGAAAAGATGACCAAAATAAATTTTGGTACGAACAAGATTACGATACAAGAGATTCATTTCGTTTCCAAAACAGTCCTCCTTATGACAGAAATGGGAGTTATTACAGAAAAGATGACCAAAATAAATTTTGGTACGAACAAGATTATCCAAAACGCCAAAAACGCCAAAAACGCCAAAACCGCCAAAACCGCCAAAGCTTTGAAGAGTTCTAAGTTCTATATTGATCGAGATCGAAAATGGAGCAGAGTGGTGCTTATTTTTAAC
>NZ_BAUP01000140.1:0-7075 GCF_000648275.1 Holospora elegans E1
CTGTAACATGCTGGATGATCCTAGGGGGGGTATCGTAGGTAAAAAGATTAAAGATGCGTACCTTGTCATTTGCTTAAGATAAAGACCGGGTACTAAACAAACAAAGAGGGGACATTGAACGGCTGTTCAGAACTATGAAAACGCAAGGGGTTAACCTTGAAAATACCCCTATGAAAGATTTGGGAAGACTTTCCAAACTTATGACCATTGTCGCTGTTGCTATTTTATACGCTTCTATAACGGGCCTTACACAAGAAATTGCTTACAAAAAAACAGTCAGAGCGCCTTTGTATTCATACTTCACAAGGGGATTCAGGTGGATCAAAGATAAACTCTTATTCTTTGATTTCAGCGATCTTTTAAACTACCTGAAAAAAAGTGAGGGAAAGTATGAGTGTAAATGATAGTTTCCGAAACTGTCTATTAATTCACTCATTATGTCATTTTTTATTGAATCTAGTGTATTTTCTCTACTGTTTTACAAAAAATAAATAAATAAATACTATAATAATAAAGTCGTTTTTTTAAAATTATGATTATAAACAATGAAAAAAATATTTTTTTATATATAAGCTTGTTAAGCGCTTGCGTTTACGCCAAAGATTCCATTTCCTATCAACGTATAGAAGAGTCTTTAAAAAAAGCGCTTGCTGATATTGTGGATTCACCTTTTGATAAGTTAACAGTTTCTGATTCTTTTTTAGATGAGTCTTTAGACAAGAACGAGGCAGAAAAATTCAAAAAAAAGTATATCAAATAACACTTGGCGTTTTAGAATTAGAGCGATACATCATAGATCTTTCCAAAATGGCACAAGCAATGTCTCCGCATAAACTTTTGGGTTTTTTGGAAAAAGAAAACCAAGATAAGTTTGAAGAAAAATTTTTCAATAGTCTTAAGGAAATTATAGAATCTCCTGAAGAGGCCGAGAAAAAAATTTCCACCCTTAGAGATACACAACTTGGTAAAATAGAATACGACTATGTAATGCAAAGAGCCAACCCCAGGGCAGGACCTAACGAGTTGTCTGATTATATAGATGTTAAGTTTATCACTGTTATAAAAAAAATTTCTTCTTATGTGAAAGCAATTAAAAGTAAAGTAGATTCTTTGTATCTTGTGCGCTCTACAGACACAGAAATATTAGATGAAGAAATTCAATCTGTAAAACCATTACTGATTGAAAAGAATAAAAAAAGTGATAATATTTCAAAAAATAATGATGAAGAAAATAAGAAAGATATTAATGTTTTTGCTACTTATAATCCTAGCAGAGCTACCCCAAATAAAAAAAATTTTGATGTTTTTGCCACTTATGGTCCTGAAGCTGCTTCTTCTATTTCCGAAAATAATAAAGTGCTTTTTCTCAATCAGAAACGAGAGGCTAACTTTCCTGCTATTAAAAAATTAGGCGACGGTAATTCCTTTCAGCAACTAAAGACCTTTCAGCAATTAAAGAATGTTCCTAATTATGCTCAGCGATTTCAAACCATGCCTTTTCCTCAAAGGGTAGATAATGTTCCTAATTTTGCTCGGCGATTGCAAACCATGCGTTCTCCTCAGTAATGTTCCTCTTCTCTTCGTAGTTTAGGTAGTAAATTATTTTCTTCTAATCAAACATAAGAATATAGAAAAAATTTATTTCTTGCTCTACAAGCAAAACCTTAAAAATAATTACTTTGCTGAAGGTTTAAAAGTTAAACATAATAAAAAAACTTTGGAGAATTTTTGCTTGACCTCATTGATGTTTAATGGGGTTAAGATCTAGAGAGTGATGCTAAACAAGGAAGTCCGTGTCCAGTATTTTCCAGAGACTCTCTCGTCTTTTCTCCTTATTCAAGATTTTTCTCTTTTTCCTCACGATCTATTTCTCTTCTCTATGTTCAACTTCAAAAACTTTACCTAAAAAAGAGCAAATACTTTTTTTCAAGCTGCCCACTTTTGAGAAATAAGTCCAACATTAGATATAATTTTTTGAACAAAAAATGATGAATCCATGTGGAACGCTTTAGCTTGTTGAAACCAGACTTGCATTGAACATAAAAGTCTATCCAAAAGCAAAAAACGCTTTTGATGTTGTGCGTACGTAGATAACTTATCAAACATCCAAAGAAAAACAATTTCTTGAAACAAATCAATGTTTTGATACAAATGCCCCGAAAGCTCTAAAGGCAGCAAGCAGGGCCCTTCGTCAAAAGAGCGATCCAAAAAATTCCATGTGCGCTGAATCAAATCTACTTTTCCTGTACTTACGAGACGAACAGCTTTTCCAATGTTTCCCCGAGTAAACGTATACAACCAATCTTGAAATGAAGGAGAAGAGCACTCTGTATTATCTGTAGAAATTTCCAAACTATCCAACAAAATCTTCAACCGAGAAAAAAACACTCCCCTATCGTCTGGACGCAAAGGATATACACAGCATCGAGAAAGTAAAGTAGCAGGAAAAGCACTATGAACCGCCGTAAACAAAAACAATGATTTTTTAGGAGGGTCTTCAACAATTTTTAGCAATGCATTAACACATTCATGCCGCAAAACATCCAAACGAGGCAAAATAATAACTTTCCAAGACAAAGAAAACGCAGTTTGAACGATACGCTTTTTAATAGAGCGAATATGATCTAACGTAATAGGAAGAGAAAGAACATGAAGCTCTGGATGAGAATGGGTAACTACTTGGCGGTACAAAATACTTCTGGGTAAATCATTAGCTGCTTCCCACTTCAAAGAGCCTTTGTATCCCAGAGCTATACAGGCCAACGCATAACAAAGTGATGTTTTTCCTAATCCGTCTTCTCCAAGAAACAGCCAGCTATGCGGAAGACGATCTTCTTCTAAAGCTTTCTGAAACTGCTCTACAATTTCTTCATACCCCAATAAAAACCTAAAAATTCAGGATCTTTTTCAAGAATGTCAGTTGTTTTTTTATAGATCATCAGAATGTTTTTACAAATCTAAAAAAATAAAATATACTTCTAATTATAGACAATATACAAAAAAAATACAACGTAAGCAGTAATTTTTTCGAAATCTTTAATAAATAATTTATTATTTAGTTGCCCCCTCAATTGAAGCTAAGTAAAGGCGCCAAGAAAATTTATAGACGTGTCAGCACAACGTGTAAAAATTGCGCAGTATAAAAAGTGGTGAGATTACCGGTAGTGTTGCCTTGAGCATCACAGATTGCACGGATCTTAGTGCTCCAATAGCCTAGTTTCCGTATTTTTTTTAGCACAACTGTGTTGGTAGGGAAGCACAATCGTTCATCGTGTACCTTTTGTCAGGGGTGTTGGCTAAGAATTTTGAAAAAGATTTTCCACTCATCTTTTTGACTCCAACGGGTGTGGAAGGCTTTGAAATCACAAAAGGCTAAACTTCTTCACGATATCTCTATGTAATGGCGATACAAAATTTTCGATAAACTTTCCTTGGCCTCATCCCCTTGTTTTCCAGAAAAGAGGAAGTTTTTAACTAAAGACACTTTTTGTTAGAATAGGTAAAGGAAGTCTTTTAAAAGTCTCTAAAAATTATTGTATGTAAATTTTGTGAATGTTCGGAGTGCTTTAAAAGCGGTTTTTTTCGAGAAGTTTAGCGGTACAAATGTAAAAAATATGGAAAAAATTTTACGAGGTGTGCCCGATAAAGACAAGCTCCAAGCCCTCGTTTTATACGCAAGCGGCCTTTCAATGAACTGAATTGCTCAGCTTTTGGTTTCAGCACGACCGCCGTTTTGAAGGGGGGCGTACCTTGGGATTAAGGCGATGCGCTAAAATTGAGCCATCCCCAGAAGACAAAGGTATTGTCATGGAAGTCGATAAATTTTTGTATATTTAAAAAAAGAAGCAAAAAATTTGGATTTCTAAAGCTTGGATTTCTAAATCCTATGATCGTGCTGGAAAACGGTTCATCTATTGGCAATTTGGTGATCTCTCGGATCAAACATTCAAACGACTTTTTGAACCATTAAAAAAATGGAAAATTTTATTTTGTTGCGCAGATCATTGGGCAGATTTTAATAAGAACCTGTATTCATTAATAAAAGTTTTATAGACGATATAGGATTAAGGGGGTATGGGAAAAAGTGATGCATGAACTTTCTTAAGACAAGCCGAATTAAGTATGAAAGGAGTGAGAATCCCAGCTATAGCATTATTCACAACGTGTTAAACCCACAGAAGCTTCAGAAAAAATAGGTATAGATGGGGGAAAAAAAGATACGTAAACGGCATAGTGTTGTTGATACGCAAGGCAATCTGATCCATATCACGGTTCATAAGGCCAATGACACAGGTGCTGGGTGCAGAGTTTTTTAGGAAGCGGTGCAAAAAAATTATCCTACATTGAGTGTGTGCAGATGCTGGATATAGAAACCCCGTGGAGGCATTTGTGAGAACTCTATTGAATAAAACTATAGCAATCTCAGAGCGTATATCTCAAGAATGGGCCATACTTCCAAAGCGTTAGATCGTCGAAAGAACATAAGATAGCTAAATCCTTTTCGAAGGGCGTCTAAAGATTATGAAATTGCCATAGCGACTGCTGAAAACATAATTACAGCCCATTCCATGATCCTATTAAGAAGGATAGCTAAATCATGAATACAAGGTTCTTAAGATTCTTCTTGAGTAATGTACACGAAGGCTAGACATCGTGAAGGAACTACGATAGAATCATTCACGATGAGGGCGCTTAGCTCAGCGGTAGAGCGTCTGGCTCTTAACCAGTCGGTCGTAAGTTCGATCCCTACAGCGCTCACTTCTTTTGTTTTTACTTTGAATTAATGACTGAGGTCTTAGGTTGTGCTTTTAAATCCCGTTTGTTTTAATATTTGCATCGGTATAAAAGTCAAATTTTTTTAATGAAAATATTAATTTTTAGATCTTTGTCTTGGGATTAAAGACATCTTCTTCTTCGTGAACCATCCCCATATCTTTTGGAAAAAGGTCTTGTGCATTCATTTGAGGATAGTTATCAGCTTTCTTAATAAGGGTATCTGAATAGGGTTCTTTCTTATTTTTATTATCATTGGGAACAAAAACTTTAGGTGGATTGTTTGAAGGAAGTTTCATGGTAGCAAAGAGATTATTGTTAGGAATCGAAAGTTTAGATTGATTGTTTGGACTCAAATTCTGAGTCATTAAAACATTATTTCCTGCTTTTCCGCTATTTTTTGGAAATAAGAAAATATTTGGAGTACTCTTTTTAGAAGGATCAAAATTTGGGGTGAATTTATGAGCCGGGATTAAATTTTTATTCCCAAATCGATTTTGGCCAGATGGATTTTTTTCCCAATTTTTCTTCCTTTCTGAAATTTCTTGTTCTTTGTTTTGTATTGTATCGCTTAAGGTTTCAATATTTTCAATTAATTTTTTTATATGCCCAGAAGAATTAGAATACGCAGAATCTATTTTTCCTTTAATTTCTTCAGTATAAGACAAGAATTTGTTTACAATTAAAAGGTATTCCTGTTCTATATACAAAGACAAATCGTTATTTGGAATATTGGAATTTATTTTCAATACAGATTCCTGTTCAATCTGATGCATTTTCGTTTTTTTAAGATCGGTAAGATCCAGATTTTCTGTTTCTGAGGAGTCTATAATCTTTGTAACGGTATTCAATAGCTCTTCCTTAAATTCTTTCTTTGCTTTTTCTTCCAAAAACTCAGAAAGATCACCAGTGTTGAGATTTCTTGCAAGTTCAGAAAGGTTAATTATATACGATTTTAATTCTAAAGCTTTAAGAGTTGTATTGTACGCTTCTTTTTTTAATTTTAACACTTGCTCATCTTTCAAGGATTTGTCAAAAGAAAAAGTGGGAAGCGGGATATCGCTTTTAGGAGTGTTAAAAAGAGAAGAAACCACTTCTTGTAATGATTTTTTATAATGTTCGTTTCCAGCATACGCGCAAGCACTTAACAAACTTAAATATAAATAAAATTTTTTCATCATGATTGTTATCGTTAATATAATACCAATTAATTTTAAAACAAAAGAGTTTTTTTTTGTAAATATTATTTAGATTTTTTTATAATAAATTGATTGTTTGATCAAATTAAGAGTATGATTTTGCTGTACTAGGGGCCATATAAAAGAATATAAAAATGATACAGCTATCGAAACTTATGAACGTTCTAGACAACGAACAGCAGCGGTAAGATTAAATTTTGCTGTTTAAACGTTTGTGTCCATTTCTATTGAATCTGGAATGTTTTATCTATCTGCATTTTTTCATATCAGACATCCCCGAAGAATCGGTGTTTGCTCCTCATTAATCTGCCCCTCTCTCCTAAAAAGTCGTTTTCTTCGTGTTTCTAACGATCTATTTTCTGATCGGAACGTATTGATACTAAATTTAAAAAAATTAAAAAAATTCTTATCCTAAGAAATGCGTGAGGGAGTAAATTTTCAGGTAAAAATTGAAATTTTCACTACTTCAAGAAAAGTGTTATTAAGCAAAAAATATTGCTATATTTTTCAATACTTAATCCCCCTAAAGCGCAAATATACCAAATCAAAGTGAAAGTGTTGGACTAATGCGTTAAAATTAGTCATTGACACGCTCGACAAGATCTCTGGCGATGTTGTTCTCAGGTTTGGTCGAAATTGCAGCATACTCTTGCAAAACTCTTTGACAGAGACGAAAAATCGATTATTGCGCACATATTCATTCTTCGATGGGGTTTTCAGGTTGGGGGTAGGGCATAAGTGTTGAAAGTGTCAAAATAAATGTTTAACAGCATTGAAATCCCCTCCTGAAATAATAATTAATGTTTTAATAAAAGATTACTCTAGATCTAATGTAAATTGAAATAATGGAATTTTGAAGCCATGCAGTTTCTTTCTAGCCTTGTATATTAAAAATAATAAATCTGTAATCAGAATCATATAAATATACACTTTCATACCATTTAAAGAATGACTCAAAAAATGCTTATATCCAAGTTTTTGTTTGATAAATTTAAAAAATACTTCTATATCCCATCTCCTCTTATAAAGCTCTGTTACATCAAGAGCTGGCATATCAAATAAATTAGTTAAAAACCAAATTTCATTCCCCTCCTTATTCAATA
>NZ_BAUP01000139.1:0-2226 GCF_000648275.1 Holospora elegans E1
TTTTATAACAAGCCTTACACAAGAACACTCAGGTGGATCAAAGATAAACTCTTATTCTTTGATTTCAGCGATCTTTTAAACTACCTGAAAAAAAAGTGAGGGGGAGTATGCATATTTTGTCTATTATTTACTAACGATTACAAGATGATATTCACATTGATAGACACAGTTGCCTTATTCTCGGATCTGCATGCCCTGCATTCTTCCACGAAGATATGGAGGACTCTACATTCACGGGGCAGCCCCCGTGGGTTTATTCGCGCATAAAACGTAATTTTTTATGTATAAAAAGTGTGTTTAATAAGAGCATTTGCTCTCCCATTGTCAAAATAAAATTTCAAAGGTATGAAATTATTTTTTAGGCATGATATTTAGTGCTTTTCGATAAATTTTTACTGTTACGTAAAATAATAGAAAAGAAAACACTATGTCGTAAATTAAAAAATATTCAAGACTTTCAAGGCTGGAATATTTTAAGGATTCTATGTGAAAATATTCAAAAAAAGTTGACTTCGAAAAATTAATAAATGAAAACTTTTTTGTTCTTTCGATAGAAAGAGAAAAAAAAGCGATTATTTTTATGAAAAACTGTGTAGGGAAAAAAAACTGAACCATATTTGCGCAACTTAATTTGTGAATAAAAGAAACGATTCCTTTTGGGTAATACCGATGAATCCAAAAAGGAAGAAGAAACAGCCCAGAAACAATAAAAAATGAAAGTAGAAGTAAATAATTTAATTTTATAGAAACAAAAGAAATTACTGCAATCAAAACAAACGAAAACGTATAAGGAAAAATGAAAAAAGCAGAAATAATTCTATTAACCATTGCATAAAAAAAAGAACTAATCCAGGATTCCTGTAACATATTTTTTGGGATTTTTTCTAATTCTTGAGTAATTCTATCTTTCACAGAAGAAGAAAATTTTGTACCCTTATCTGTTCTAAACAAAGGTCTGTACAGCAAAAAGCTTAGGAACATAAAAATGATCGTACTTGTAAATCCCAAAAATAGAGCAAAAATAATTTCTTCTATTCTTACATTCGACTTTAGACTAAGATAGCCTAGACTTAAGGCTGAAGCAGCCACTAGAGGCGTTGCTATATAAAATAAGGCTTTGTTAAATATTAAGAAAAATTTGTAAAAATATTTTACCAGGCAATGCGTTTTGGAAAATTTGTAATTAGTCCACCAGAGAATCAAAATAACACTTCCGGTTGTTACACATAAGGCAAATGATTCAACTATAAGTGCAACATAAAAATTTTGATTCAAATTTTCGTTTATCATCTGTATTGTTTTTAAAAAAAACAAATAGACAATCGATTTTGCACAGAGACAAAAAAATACTATAAATATTGCGAAAATAATATAAATCAAAAATAGTTTTACAAATGTTTTAAAAAAGCGCCATACTCCTTTAAAGACCCCAGGGCTATACAGGGTAAAATTCAAATCTTCGTAACTTTGTGTAAGCTCTTGACTTAAACTAAGTGCGTTTGGGGGGGATTGACCTTCTATCTGAGACATACAAAACCTCCATAAAATTTTTTTTATAAATACGGTGTTTGTTATAAAAAAATCACTTATTTTAGTGTATTTTTTTTAATATCAGCACAATATTTTTAAATCTCAGTTTAATTAACAATTTATGTTAACATTATTATATTAAATTTTTGAGAAATTTTTGCATAAATATTTAAACATTAATGAACAGTGTTAAAAATGATAAAAAGTTAAGATAAAAAAATAAATTAAAAAAAATACTGTCTATGATTTATTCTGTACTTAAATTTAGAAGCTTTTAACTAAAGATATTTTTTGTTAGAATTAGTAAAGAAAGTCTTTTAAAAGTCTCTAAAAATGATTGTATGTAAATTTTGAGAATGTTCGGAGTGCTTTAAAAGCGGTTTTGTTCGAGGGGTTCAGCGGTGCAAATATAAAAAATGTGGAAAAATTTTCACGAAGTGTGCCTGAAAAAGACAAGCTCCAAGCACTTGTTTTATACGCAAATAGCCTTTCAATGAACCGAATTGCTCAGCGTTTTGGTGTCAGTGTGACCGCCGTTTGAAGGTGGCGGGAACTTTAGGATCAAGTCTATGCGCCAAAATTTAACCCTCCCAAGAAGACAAAGGTATTGTAATAGAAGTCGATGAATTTTTGCACTATTAAAAAAGAAGCAAAAATTTGGATCTTATTTTTAAATCCTAGGATAGTGCTGGAAAA
>NZ_BAUP01000138.1:0-13433 GCF_000648275.1 Holospora elegans E1
ATTGACTTTTGATCTTCCTTATACTCTTCTACGATCGCAATCAGAAGAGCCCAAGCAATTTGATGAGCTCCACCCTGATAACAAAACTGCCGTAATCCTATCTGCTGCGTTCTTAACGCAACACGATTTTCTTCTTTCAGAAATCTTTGCATAATAAAAATTATTAACACATAAAAATTAAACTTTTAAACAATTTCATTCAGCATGAGTGTATATGCATCACAAATAAAAATTTGTTTTCTTCGGTTGTGCATTACTAATACACTATCTTAGCTTTACACAAGGTACTTTAAAATTTTCTCCAAACTAGAAGAGGAAAATCTTAATTTTCCTCTAATCATCAAAATATAATATTAGTTAAATGCTCTTTTAAATCCCTTATAAGGAGCCTGAATACTAATCTTCACTCTCGTTAGCTGCATCTTCAGGGGTTTCACCAGGAGCTGCTTCAATCTTTGGGGGGATCATAGCATCAGAGCCAACAGGAGAAGGCGCAGAAGGGGCAATGCCACCTTCTGAATCAGAAAGTACAAATATACTCGTCCTGTTCAAAGCATGACATTGCTCACTATTTCCCGCCATAAGAGGGCGTTCTTTTCCTACACTGTACACGCCACAAATGGAGCTTGAAGGTAACCCTTGACTTTTCAAAGCCTTACTTAATGCGTTAGCACGACGTTGTCCTAGGGCAAAGTTGTACTCGGAAGATCCGCGAATGTCACAATGTCCTACGATAGATCCTTTTTTGTTGTATTTGCACAAAAATTCTTTCATAGCAGGAACTTTTTGCTCTTCGTCCAAAATTTTGGACTTATCGAAATCAAAGAATACTTGATCTTTTTTACAATTCTTAAAATCCGCAACTGATCCTTCTATATTGCAAGATCCTTTATCTTGGTAAACAACTTCTGCAGTCTGGGGGGTTTCATCACTACAAGCAGCCAGTAAGGCGCCTAGTGCGAACACACCTAAAAGTCTTAAGTTCATAACATCCTCTTTTCTGTCTACGTTTAGAACCTAACCTAAAAGTTCTTAAAAAAACTTCTAATTTCAAACGGTTCCTCGCGTTTAAACCATCTACGGATTCATCGTACAATGCTTTATTACCAAAAAAAAGAGGGGGGGCAGAATTTTTTTGATTTTTAAAGGAAAAAACGTCTTGTTTTTAACCTAAATTAGTCAATTTTAGTCAATTTTTATTGTAAGTGGGGGATTGATGGGGGCCCTGAGTAGAAAATTTTTTATATTTTTGATATAAGTCTTGCGCACCTTAGAAAATATTTAGACCGTTGACTTTTTTTTGGATATATTTATAATAAAGGCCAGTAAGTAGTAGCGGTTAAAATATGGCACGTATTTCAGGTGTAAACATACCAGAAAAAAAAAATTTACTTTCTGGGTTGATATGTATTCATGGGATTGGCAGATTTAAGGCTCTTGAGGTGTGTCGCTCTTTGGGGTTAGATTATCATGCAAGAGTTTCTGAGTTGTCTGAAAAAGATATTGTTCGTATCAGAGAAATGATCGATAAAGAGTATGTAGTGGAAGGAGAGCTTCGTAACAACAATTTGATGAGCAAGAAGCGATTGATGGATTTGGGGTGCTATCGTGGGTTGCGTCACCGTAAAAATCTTCCAGCTCGTGGTCAACGCACGCATACCAATGCTAGGACACGTCGTGGTCGAGCAGTGGCGATTGCAGGTAAAAAGAAATAAGGGAGGAAGGTAAATAACAATGGTTTCCAATAAAAAAGTGAAAGTAAAGAGAAAGAATATTGTTTCTGGTATAGCACACGTTTATTCTACATTCAATAATATAATGATTACTATTACAGATATGCAAGGTGCTACTATTGCTTGGTCTTCTGCAGGAGTTGTGGGATATTCGGGATCTAAGCAGTCCACTCCTTTTGCAGCTCAGATGGCAGCTGAAGACGTAGCAAAAAAAGTTCAGCTGCATGGTGTTAAGAGGTTGGATGTATCTTTATGTGGGATAGGATCGGGACGAGAAGCCGCCGTGCGGGGACTTAGCAGTGCAGGGCTTGAGATTTGTTCTATTCGAGATGATACACGGTTACCTCACAATGGGTGCAAGCCTTCAAAGCGTCGTCGCATATAAAACTTAGTAGTAGAGGTGTTGTTTAGATGGTAGAAGCAGAAAAACGATGGAATGAACTGATTGAGCCTTACAAAAAGGTTTTTCAGAGGGATGAGGATGCGCGGTGTGTGCGTTCGATTTTGGTAGAGCCGCTGGCTAAAGGGTTCGGAGTTACGATTGGAAGTGCTATGCGTCGCGTTCTTCTTTCTTCTCTTTCTGGATGGGCCATTACGCGAATCAAATTTCGAAGTACGGATATGGAGTTTTCTAGCGTTCCGGGAATGATGCAGGATGTGACTGATTTTGTTCTGAATTTAAAGTCTTTAAATCTAAAAGGGTATTTCGATCAAAAGAAGACTTTTTCTTTTTATGCTAAAGGGCCTTGTGTAGTGACCGCAGGGATGCTGGCTCAAGAAGAAGCTCTAGAGGTGAACAATCCAGAGTTTGTTCTGGGGGTTTTGACTCAAGGTGGTGAGCTTGATTTTGAATTCACTGTTGAAAAGGGGAGAGGGTATGTAAGTTCAGAGCGCTTTCCTAGAAAAAATGAGCCAGAGATTTTTCTTGATGCCTGGTTTAGTCCTGTTCGCAAAGTTTCTTTTCAGGTAGAAAATGCTCGTGTTGGTCAAAATACAGATTACGAAAAGCTTATTCTTCGTGTGGAAACTAACGGTTCTGTTACTCCTGATGAAGCAGTTAGCGAAGCGGCAGACATTTTAAGAACTCAGTTTGGTGTGTTTAGTCTTGCTCCTTCTTCTGATGAGTCTGTTCAGAAAAGCGGAGATGTACAGCCTGTCGAGGATGTTGAGCATAAAGAACATTTTCCTGTGGATTTTTATAAGCCTGTTTCTGAGTTGGATCTGTCTATTCGTTGTTTAAATTGTTTGAAGTTAGAAAATGTAACCTATGTAGGGGATCTTGTGCGTTTAAAAGAGCAAGATTTAATGAAGACACCAAATTTTGGTCGTAAATCCTTTCAAGATATTCAAAGAATTTTGGCCAGTATGGGCTTAACGTTGGGAATGAATGTCCCAAATTGGCCTCCTAAGAAAGTTCAAAAGGAAGAGGAGAAGAACGATGCGTCATAATGTAGCACATAAAAAGTTTAATCGTACAACTAATCAAAGAAAGGCTCTTTTAATAGGATTATGTAATCAAATCATTCAAAAGGGAAGGATTATAACAACGTTGCCAAAGGCTAAGGCTGTTCGTCCGATGGTGGAGCGTCTGGTTACCTACGGAAGAAATGAAGTTTCACTTCATCGTTTTAGAGTGTTGATGGCGACGTTACGGTCGAAGTCTTCTTGTGAAAAAATCGTTTCTCAGTGGGGCCCCAAGTACAAAGAACGTCCCGGTGGATATCTTCGAATTATTAAGGCGGGATTTCGGAAGGGGGATTCTGCTCCTATGGCGTTGATTGAATTTGTGGAAGCTTAGTGGTATCTTAAAGATAGTTTGTTAATAAGGAAATCAGACCATGGCAGATTATTATAAAGTTCTTGGTGTTCCATCCAACGCGTCTCTTCAGGATATAAAAAAAGCCTACAGAAAGCTTGCTTTAAAATATCACCCCGATCAGCATCAGAATAGTTCTAGCGCGGAAAAGCAGAAGGCAGAAAAAAATATTTAAAGAAGCAACAGAAGCTTATGAAGTGTTGGGTGACGAAAAAAAAAGAAGGATGTACGATCAGATGGGGCCAGATGCCTTTCGTCAAAATTCTTCAGGCGGAGGAGGCTTTGAGGGGTTTTCAGAAGCAGGGTTTGATTTTTCTTCTATTTTTGAGGATTTTTTTTCGAATTTCGGATCTTCAGGGCAGCAGTCTGCTGTTTCTAAGGGACGTGATGTTCTTATAAAAATTTCTGTTACATTAGAGGAAGCGTTTAAGGGAATTAATAAAACTGTTGAGTTTTCTACTATCGTGCGATGCGATTCTTGTTCAGGAACTGGGGGAGAAAAAGGGGCGAAGGTTACGCAGTGTACTGCGTGTAATGGAAGAGGAGAGGTAGGAATTTCTCAGGGATTTTTTATGGTTAGACAGACCTGCAAGCGTTGTCAAGGAACGGGGACTTATATTGCAGCTTTGTGTAAGAAGTGTAGAGGGTCTGGGTGTATGAGAGATCGCCGCGCGTTGGAGTTTCATGTTCCTGCGGGGATAGAGCATGAAAACCAAATTCGTCTTCCTGGTGAGGGAGAGGTAGGAGAACGGGGAGGGCCTTGCGGAGATGCAATTATACAAGTTAATATTCAGTCGCATTCTTTGTTCCGAAGAAAAGGGGCTAATTTGTTTATGAATTATCCTCTTTCTATTTCTCAGGCTGCTTTGGGGTGTACGGTTCAAATTCCTACTATCGAAGGTGAGAGAATTTCTGTTACTTTTAAAGAAGGAACTCAATTTAAAGAAAAGACGGTAGTTCATAATAAAGGGATGGCCTATCCTTCCGGGAGAGGAGATTTAGTTATTGAGGCAGACGTTTATGTTCCGTTAAAATTAACACAAAAGCAACGAGAGCTTTTACAAAGTTTTTCGGAAGAAGAAGAAAATAAGCCTCCTGAAACTACTGGATTTTTTGCAAAGCTTAAGAACTTTTTTAAAACTTTGTAAAAGTCTGAAATTTTTCTTACGATGAGTTCGGAAAAGCTCTTTCTGTTTCCATTAAGGATAGTAGAGTGGTTTCTAGTAAAAAATGAGCAACCAGTGCCCCTAATATTTCTTCGCTGAGTTGCTTGATGTAAAATATCCGTACTGCATGTGTGTTTTTAGCCAATGCCTTGCAAGTTGTTTTAAATTCTTGGTCAAGAAGTTGTTTTAGGTGGATTTTTGCATGTTTTAAATCTTCATTAGGGAAATAGTTAGGAAAAAAAACGTCTGTGATATTTTTTTTTCCCAGAAAGTTGTTGTGAATCCAAGATAAAATGGGGGAGGGTGAAGAATGTGCTTTGGAAAAGACGGAGAATAGTTCTGGGCTAAAGTATCTTTCCACATCCATTGGATCCATTGAGCTAAAGGTTCAAAATTTCGTGTGTTGTTCCATATCCAATGAGATAAATTTGGATATTGTTGTTTTAATGTTGTATATAAGGCGGCTCCTTCTAGAGGGGATTTTAGAATATGATGAAAATATTGTTGGCAAGTTTTTTTTGCTCCTCCCACAAAAAGATTAAAATGAAATCCTATCATGTTTCCGATGCTAAGGCTAATTTCATTAAAGCATGAGCTTCCTTTTGGGGTGAAGACTGAATAGTGCTGAATATTGAGTCTAAAGCTTTCTACAATAGGATAAATGTAGGGAAATTCAGTTCCTTTTGGGGCCCAAACCATGATGTGCTTTTGTACACTACAATCCGCACTCTTTAAGAATTCTAGACATCTTAATAAAACAAGATAAGGAAATAAATCGCTAGGATTAGAGCATATGACAACAAATCCTGTTTGCTCTAGATCTAGTGTTCCTATCATTTCCCAGAATAATTCTGGGTCTGGATGAGAAATAAAATGAACCTCAGGAAATGATTTGTGGTGCTTTCCTATAAAGTTTTGAACCCAATCTACAATGCATTGGGTTCCTGCAAGGTCTTCTAATCTTCCTGCCACTAAAATAGTTCTAAATTCTTTAAAATGTTCTGCATCGTCTTCTAAATTATGGGAATTAGACCACAGGTACGAAAAACAGGAAAATTTTTTACTGTGTATGATAGGAGTTTGTAATGTTTGAACTGCTTTTGCATAATTTCTGAGAAACAAAGACCAATCTAGTATATCTGAATCCAGTACAAGTCGCATATCTTGTCGAAAAAGTGGATTGTTTCTCATGAAACGTCTGTATGTACGCTATTTTTTCAAAAAAGGCTGTACATGTTCCATTAGGGATTGTTCTGCTTTATCCGAAGAGAATTTTTTTTCTTCTTTTGCCCTATCTTTACTCGAAGTAGAAATTTTTTCAGGAACCGGATGATCAGAAGGCATATCTTGAAATCCTGGAGGAATTTCTAACCCTTTGAGAAGTTGAACAGACCAGGCGTCGGGAGCAGTTTTTTTTAGTCCCGTAGCTTCTTGTAAATTTTGACACTGTGTCAAAATAAGAACACTCAATAAAGCGCTCGCTCTATTGAAAAAAATTTTATATGTTAACGATTCCATTTACAATAATCTCTTAGCAATATCATAAAACCTACACTAATTAGCATATCAGCAACATTGAATACAGGGAAGTTAAAATTTTTCCAGTGTATACTTAAAAAATCAAACACTGCACCTAAAAAGAATCTGTCAATTATATTTCCACAAGCGCCAGAAATAATTAATGCTATAGCCCACTGTGACGAAAGACGTTTTTCATTTGCAAACATACGCAAAAACATAACAACTAACCCCATGGATAACCCCAAAATACCCCACTGAAAGGTCTTTCCCGTTTTGGAAAGAAACCCCCAACTGATACCGGTATTGTAGGTTTCCACAATGCTAAAGACCGAACAAATACGAATGCGTTTTACTGTTGAAACAATCCCTTTTACATAGTGCTTAGTTGCTTGATCTACTACCATTCCTGCTGAAACAACTCCAAAAAGCCACATATACTTTCTTAGAATGACATTGTTCATAAAAAAAAGATTTTTGTACATAGTACATGAATTATATTGAAAAGTCGATATCAAAATCTAATATTGTTTGAATAATTTTTAAATTACTTATATTGTCAAAAATTTTAATTCTGTATATTTTTAAATACTTACACAAAAATAATCAATGACTCTGGGTTAAAAATCTAATTGACTATAGTGCAAGGCTGGCTCTACTCCTGAAAGAATTTGATTTAGAAATGGACGAAAGGCAGGGCGAGATTTAATTTTGCAATACCATTCTTTTGCAGAAGGGAATAGCTTCCAATGAATATCCCCTATGTAATCAATACAGGAAAGGTGAGCAGCTCCTGTAATATCTGCCCAAGAAAAATACTTTCCTGCAAGAAAATGATGAGTTTCTGTAAGTTGCTCAACTTGCTCCATATGTTCTTGTAACAAAGCATATCCGCTTTTTAATATGCGCGTGTCTGGAGCTTTATGATGCAGTTGACATTTCAAAATTTTCTCATAAAATAATTTCCAAAAAACATCTTGATAAAAAATTTTGTCAAACCAAGATACCAATCTTCTTACCTCTATGCGGTAAGCGTTGCCTTCCCCCATGAGTACTGGGTTAGGGTAGGCATCTTCTAAATATTCGCTGCTAACGTAATGATTAACGCACACTAGGTGTTGGTCTACTAAAACAGGAAGCTCCCCCCAGGGATTTAAACTTAAAAGTCGGGAAGAAGGTTTTCCAACAGTTTCCCATTGGTGTTCAAAATCTAACTTTTTTCTTTTAATCCAAAGGCAATTTTTCTTGAAAAAGGGCAAAACGCACTGTGATATAAAATCCTCAAGATTGTCCTGCTCCTTTTTTACGGTTTTTATAGAAAAAGGAACAGATTCCGTTGAGACTGATTTTTCCTGAGGTACGGGGATCAATAATCCTGATTCCAGTGTATAAACCCGGTGAAAGTTTTTAAGGCTTTCCACATTATGCGTTGCCATAAACAAAGCAATATTGTGATGCTGTGCTACATGGTGAAATAACTGAATAATCATTCTTGCAGATTCAACGTCTAGATTCCCTGTAGGCTCATCTGCTAGTAAAACACTAGGTTTGTTGGAAAGCGCTCGGGCAATGGCAACGCGTTGCTGCTCTCCCCCTGAAAGTTCGCTGGGTTTGTGATGAAGGCGCTCTGAAAGCCCAACGTATTCTAGCAATGTTGTTGCGTAACTTCTGGCTTGCTTTAAAGATTTTCCATTCAACCTCTGGGGTAGGATCACATTTTCCAAAGCAGTAAACTCTGGAAGAAGACAATGAGATTGAAATACAAACCCTATATGAGAACGCCGCAGATAAGATTTTTGTTGATGATTTAAGAATCTTGTATCAACAAATCCTTTCTGGTTCCTTAAAAAAACTCTTCCCTTTTGGGGGGGCATTAACAACCCTAAAATACTTAATAATGTAGATTTCCCCGATCCAGAACGTCCTAATAACCCGACACACTCCCCCGAAGATAGAAACAACGTTACTTTTTCAAGAATTGGTAAAGAATGATACGCGTAATGAAGGTCTTCTACCCGCATTACAAAATTTTGATGGTTATTCATAGCGCAATCCTTCTATTGGATTTAAACGAGATGCTTTTCTGGCTGGATACCAAGTGGCCAGCACACTAAGAATAATTGCTAGCGCACAAACTAAAAGTGCTTGATCTAAATTCACTTTACTTGGCAAGTGAGCCAAAAAATAAATCTCTTCTCTAAACAATTTATATCCGGAAATACTTTCCAAAAAAAGACGAATACGGTCTAGGCGATAAGATAAAAGCAACCCTATTCCTGTACCAACCAGAGCTCCAAAAACTCCTATAAACGACCCTACGTAAAAAAAAATTCTTAAAATAAAAGAGCGATTAGCGCCTAATGCTTGCAAAATAGCGATGTCTTTTGTTTTATCTTTGACCAACATCATTAAACAAGAAATGATATTAAAAGCGGCAACCAATACAATTAGCATAAGAATAAGAAACATAATATTTTTCTGTACTTCAAGTGTGGAAAAAAATTTTTCATTCACGTGTTGCCAATCGTGGATGTAGAAAAAAGGAAATTTTTCCCTAATCGCAGCTTTAATGTTTTCCATATCATCTGGGTCTTCTACAAAAATTTCTAAAGCAGATACAGAATCCTCTAAGGAAAATAATTTTTGACTTGCTTTTAAAGAAATAAAAGAAAAATTTTGATCGTATTCGTACATTCCGCTTTTAAAGATTGCTGCCAGCTTAAAAAACTTTGTTTTAGGAAATGATCCAAAGGCTGTCAAATTCATTTGAGGCGTCGTTAGTTTCAATTTATCCCCAACATGTACATTTAATTTACGAGCAAGACCGCTTCCGATCATAATTTGATTTTCTTCTTTGGAAAATGTTTGAACATCTCCTTCTATCAAATTATCAGAAATCAAGGGACGTTTTTTTAGTACCTCTGGTGTTACCCCTTGAACCAAAGCTCCACATGCTTCCTTTTCTGAAGTAATAAGGATCTGTTTTTGAACTAAAGGGGCTGTGTATTTTATTCCCGAAATTTTTTCAACTTTAGTTTGAACGTCAAAAACTTGATTTAACTTCTCTCCTTCTGAAAGAAGTAAATGACCGTTAAACCCGATAACTCTTGAAACGAGCTCCTCTCTAAACCCGTTCATAACAGACATGACCAAAATTAATGTTGCTACTCCCAAAACAATTCCTAAGAAGGAAAAACTTGCGATAATTGCAATAAATCGTTCTTTTCTGGAAGCCCACAGATAACGCCAAGCAATAAACCACTCTGGAGATCTTAACATATCTTCTATCCAAATTTCACTGTGGAGCTGAGGGGATTCGAACCCCTGACCTCGTCATTGCGAACGACGCGCTCTACCAACTGAGCTACAACCCCGAACCTGAAGACAGCATACCGTATTTTGTTAAAATAGAAAAGATCCCTTAGAAATAATTTATATGATCAATAAATGAAGGTATGCAATGTTGTGGGGGTAATTTTACATTTATAAATATTAAATGACCGAATATTTAATTTTTATTTATATTAATACAACACAAATAAGAATAGAAGTTTAAAACTTATATTACTGAAAATCTAAATTTAAAATCTGAATGAGGAAAAATTTTATTTAGAACCTGTATTCATGAATAAAAAAGTGTGATATAAAAGGCTTGGAGGAGTAGAAGATGAATTATCCAAGCGATTTAAAAGAAAGAGAGTGGGAAGTGATAAAACATCATTTTGATAGCGGCAATAGAAGCAAATACAACAAAAAAGAGCTTGTTAATGCAGTGTTTTATATAATCAAGAGCGGTTGTCAATGGCGCATGCTACCAAAAGATTTTCCACCATATTCGACGGTACATTCGTTTTATAGACGATGTAGGATTAAGGGGGTATGGGAAAAAGTGATGCATGAACTTTGTTAAGACAAGCCGAATTAAGTATGAAAGGAGTAAGAATCCCAGCTATAGCATCATTCACTAAGTGTTAAAACAAGTGTTAACCCCACAGGAGCCTCAGAAAAAATAGGTATAGATGGGGGGGGGAGATACGTAAACGGCATAGTATTGATTGATAGGCAAGGCAATCTGCTCCATATCAAGGGGTCATAAGGCCAATGACACAGGTGCTGGGTGCAGAGTTTTTAAGGAAATGTTGCAAAAATATCCTACATTAAAGGGAGTGTGTGCAGATGCTGGATATAGAACCCCCATGGAGGCATTTGTAAGAAATATATTGAATAAAACTATAGTAATCTCAGAGCATATATCTCAAGGATGGGCTATAATTCCAAAGTGTTGAATCTTCGAAAGAACATAGGATAGCTAAATTATTTGCAAAGGGTATCTAAAGATTATGAAATTGCCCTAGCGACTGCTGGAAACATGATCATGATAGCCCATTCCATGATCCTATTAAGAAGGTTAGCTAAATCATGAATACAGGTTCTAAAAAAACTATTAGCCGGGAAATAGCTAAGTGCACGCCATCGCACATATTGTTTTTTGATGAATTGAGATTGGGAACTCATTCCAAAAGTCACGAATTATGAGCGCGGTACCAGGCCACAAATTCCATTTAAAATCGGTTACCAAAATTTCTATCTTTATAGCGCAGTTAACGTTTGACGGCAGTAATTTTAGTCTAATTTTACTTAATCTCGATTTTACCTAATGTCGATACATATAAATGTATTTTTATCTGAGCGTGTAAAGAAGTATCCGTCTAATAAAATTGCGTTGATCATGGATGAAGCAAGATGGCATAAATCCAAGGCTTTAAAAATCCCTGACAATATTACTATTTTTTATCTTCCTTCATATTCACGAGAGCTTAACCCGGTCGAAAGATTATGGCTCTATATAAAAAACACTATCCTATCGAACAAGATTTACGAACCCCTTGGGGCTGTGAAGCGGTGATTTGCGAGTTTGTGCGCGCGTTAAAAAATACAATTGTGAAAAGTATATGCACCGCTTCGCATTTGTCCATTTAGTATCGGGAAATGGTATCAGTTTTGAGGTGTCTTATCTAAGAATAAGTTCTTTTAATTTAAGGTATATTTTATATATGTGCACATTGCTTTAATGATATCATTGCTGTAGACTTATAAAGATTTTATGTAACTATAACAAAAACTTCAACTAAAAAAATAATAATTTTATTTAAATAAAGATAAATGCACGATATTTTAGTTTTTTAAGGCTATTACATATGGATCAATTAAAGTCAATTTTTTGGTTTAGGCAAGATTTAAGACTTTCGGACAATCTTGGGCTTATAGAGTCTTGTAAAATAGGGGGGGTATTGCCTATATATATTTTAGATGATTTGGCTCCTAAACCATTTAAAATGGGAAGTGTTAGTAAGATTTATCTGCATTACTCTTTGCAAAGCCTTAATAAATCTTTAGAAGAAAAGTTGAATCTTTACATTGGGAATTCTAAACAAATCATCACCCAATTGGTTCAAAAATATAATATTAAAAATGTATTTTGGAATCGGTGTTATGAGCCATGGAGGATTATTGAAGATAAGATAATTGAAGAAAAGCTTAGGGATTTAAAGATTAATTGTATTACATTTAATGGATCATATTTGTGGGAACCTAAAGAAATTAAAAAAGAAGATGGATCATATTATAAAGTCTTTGGTGCCTATAAAAGAAAAGTATATTCCTGCCTTCCAAGAAGACCGCTTACTTTTCTGACGAGCAATTTATTAATAAAGGATTATAGTAATTTTACAGAATTGAAAGATTTTAAACTTATTTCTTGTCAATCTTGGGAAAAAAAATAACAGCACATTGGGAGTTTGGCGAAAAAGCTGCTCAAAAAAAATGAATACCTTTTTACAGCACCATTTGTTTGGGTACAAAGTGGGAAGAGACTATCCAGGGAAAAATCAGACCTCAAGACTATCTGTGAATCTTCATTTTGGAGAAATATCTCCCCATCAAGTTTGGGAATCTGTAAGCAGTGCTTATCGGTTGGATAGTTTTAAAAATCTTGGTGCATATCAAGAAGATGTAGAGCACTTTTTAAGTGAATTGATCTGGAGAGAATTTTCTTGCTATCTCATGACGCATTTTAGAGAACTTCCTTGGAAAAATTTTCAAGAGAAATTTGATCGATTTCCTTGGAGGTCTGCCGATGATGAACTTTTTCATGCTTGGAAGAGCGGGAATACAGGGTACCCAATTATTGATGCAGGAATGCGAGAACTTTTGCAAACAGGGTATATGCACAATCGTGTCCGAATGATTGTGGCTTCGTTTTTAGTCAAAAATTTAATGATTCATTGGAATCATGGAAGAGATTGGTTTTGGGAGTGTCTGGTTGATGCTGATCTTGCAAACAATAGTGCCAGTTGGCAATGGGTAGCAGGGAGCGGTGCTGATGCGGCTCCCTATTTTAGAATTTTCAATCCCACTACACAAGGACAAAAATTTGATAGTCAAGGGGAATACACTAAAAAATTTGTTCCTGAACTGGAAAAATTACCAAGTAAGTACCTATTTGAACCGTGGAAAGCCTTTGGTAGTGCGCTGCAAAAATCAGAAATTAACTGTTCTTCTTATTCTTCTTTCATTGTTGATCTAAAATTTTCTAGGGAAAGAGCATTGTCTGCATACAAAATGCTTTAGGATTTTTACTAAACGTTAGTTAATAAAAAAACATTCTAGCAAAATATTTTCTTCTATACTCTTTCATAGTATATCTTTTAATAAAAGCGCTTTAACTTTAAAAACTTCGTGATTTTGTACGTTAAAGCCCAAATTTTTCTCTCGAAAAACACAAAGCTCCACTAAATAAATAAAATTTAGGCACCTAAACTAAAACAAAAAAATTTAAATATCTAGTTAAAGAGACCGAGACTGGAATTGAACCAGTATAAAAGGATTTGCAGTCCTCTGCATCACCACTCTGCCACTCGGCCAACGAAAAAATTTTACATCATTTAAATATGAAATACAAGGCTAAAAAAATTCAAAAAAGTAGCCGAATCCTAAAAAAAATTTTTGGAAACCTTTAACTAAAAAGATCTTTTTTGTTTAGAATTGGTAAAGGAAGTCTTTTAAAAGTCTCTAAAAATGATTATATGTAAATTTTGTGAATGTTCGGAGTGCTTTAAAAGTAGTTTTTTTTCGTAGGGGGGAAAAGCGGGTACAAAATGATAAAAAATGTGGAAAAAAATTTCACGAGGTGTGCCCAAG
>NZ_BAUP01000137.1:0-638 GCF_000648275.1 Holospora elegans E1
TTTTAACCAAAGATATTGAGATTAATTCTCGAAGTGTTATTAACGTGAAGTGCCGCAAAAATACGCAGTGTTACCTCTAGCATTTCAAGTTATCGTGTGTTTGCAAGAGTTTTTCGACGAAATCTTGCAAACCAATGGCGGTGTTGAGTGTTATTTTGTTTAATACAAAACGTTTTATCTTTTCCCTGAAAGAGGCGGGGGGCTTGGAATAATTTTATTAAAACCTGCCCAATGATCTCTGCAATAAAATAATAATCGTTCAAAAAGTCGTTTGAATGTTTGACTCGAGAGATCAGCAAATTCCCAATAGATGAACCGTTTTCCAGCACGATCATAGGATTTAGAAATATAAGCTTTAAAAATCCAAATTTTTTGCTTCTTTTTTTTAATAATGAAAAATTCATCGACTTCCTTGACAATACCTTTGTCTTCTGGGGATGGCTCAGTTTTGGCGCATAGACTTGATTATAAGGTGCCCGCCCACTTCAAAACAGCGCTCGCGCTGACACCAAAAGCTGAGAAATTCGGTTCATTGAAAAGCCGCTTGCGTATAAAACGAGGCCTTGGAGCTTGTCTTTTTCGGGCGCACCTCGTGAAATTTTTTTCACATTTTTTACATTTGTACCGCTTTCCCCCAT
>NZ_BAUP01000136.1:0-8777 GCF_000648275.1 Holospora elegans E1
TTTTTTTAAATAATATCAAAATTCATCGACTTCCTTGAAAATACCTTTGTCTTTTGGGAATAGCTCAATTTTGGCGCATCGCCTTGATTATAAGGTGACCGCCCCCCTTCAAAACAGCGCTCACGCTGACACCAAAACGCTGAGCACTTCGGTTCATTGAAAGGCCGCTTGCGTATAAAACAAGGGCTTGGAGCTTGTCTTTTTCGGGCACACCTCGTAAAATTTTTTCCACATTTTTTACATTTGTACCGCTTACCCCATCGAACAAATCCGCTTTTAAAGCAATCAGAACACTCACAAAATTTACATACAATTATTTTTAGAGACTTTTAAAAAACTTCCTTTACTGATTTTAATAAAAAGCATCTTTAGTTAAAAGCTTCGAAAATATTTGTTTTTAGTTTAATTTTTTTTTATATATTTTTCTATATTATATTTTTTATATACTATTACAATATTTAGTAAAATTGTGAACATTAATAAAAATAAACTCACCCGGATCCCTCTTCGAAAATCATTTCAAAGAAATCTTAAAATCAATGAAAAAGAAGCGAGTTATCTTTTAGAAAAAATCTTAGATCGTTTTCATAAAATTTTTTTAAACACCAAAGATCCGTATATAAAAATTTCTTCTTTTGGAACGTTCGTCATTACAAACAAAAAAGAACGTACAGGAAGAAATCCAAGAACTTTGGAAAAAACTGTCATTTTACCCAGAAGAAAAATTACTTTTCGTTCTTCAAAAAGGCTGGTAGAAAGGCTTAACCCTGCTTCCTTCTTGTAGTTTTTTTATGTACAAAGCCGTTGATTTTTTAGAGCCAGTAACAGAAGAATCATCTGATAGAACTTAAAAAATCTTGTTGGGTGCCAAAATGTACAAAATTACGCACTTCTTCAACAGATGTACACAAAAAATCATCGATTTTTCCTTGCCACAATAATTGCTGATCTGATAAAAATAAGACACGCTTTGCTAACAAAGGTAATCTTAAAATATCGTGAGTAATAGTAATACATGTAACTTTGTATATATTTTGGATTTGCTGAATAAGCAAGCTAATAGTGTGAGAGGCAACTGGGTCCAACCCTGCAGTTGGCTCATCTAAAAACAGGATATTAGGTTTGCGCACTATTGCTCTTGCGATACTTACTCGCCTGCGCATTCCACCAGATAGTGCGCTTGGATACGTGTTTCTGTGGAGCGCAGGGAACTGCACTTGATCTAAAGCTTCGTCCACTGCATAGGCTGAATGCTTTGGAAAAGAGAATGCTACGTTTTCTCGAACACTCATTCCGTCAAAAAGTGCAGAGTGCTGAAATACAACTCCAATGTCTTTAAAAAATTTTCCAGAATTGTTAACTATTGACGATGGTAATTTCCGTCCCTTAAAGAAAACATCTCCACAATCCAAGCTGCACAACCCCAAGATACAGCGAAATAAAACAGATTTTCCTGCACCAGAAGGCCCAACTAAGGCAACAGTTTGTTGATCTTGAATATCAAAAGAAATATTTTTTAATATACAAATATCATTAAAAGATTTGTAAATATTTTTGACAGAAAAAGTAATCCCTGCCATTGGATTGTCGAAAAACACAAAGGCCTTTAAAGTACCGCTAACTTATAAGAAATTGTACAACAAAAATCGTTGAATAGAAAGAACAAATAAAAAATATCAACATCAAAAATAATTTAGGTGCAATGTAAATTTTTTATCCAAATATAGAAGGAAAATTGCTAGATGGTCTCGTCACAAGATTAAAATATGGTATAATGGAAATCAGGAATTTTATTTTTTAAAAAAGATCATACTCCCCCTCACTTTTTTGAAGGGTCTTTAAAAGATCCGAAAGAGAGGCTATTTTATTAAAATTTCTACTTTTTCTGCAAAAAATAAAAATGATTTTCTTAAAACCCTAATGGTCTTATCCGACGAAAAAACTAAAAATTCTGAATTGCTAAAAAATATAAAATTAGATCAAAGTGCTTTTGATTACATTGTGGACATTCTTCGTCCTTCAAGAATTTAAATGAAAACCCCCTGAAATCATTCTTATTAAATAATTTGGAATACCTTACAAACAGCTTTCTTGCCAATACCTCACCAACACTTCTTCAATCAAACGACCCAAAATCAAATCCAAATACTAATTTTTCATTTTTTGAACAAAAAGAAAATAAAATAAAGAAAGCGAAGAATTTAGAAACTTTATACAAAACTTACGAATTTCTTTAGAACCGGTGTTTGAGGAAAGCGATTTAAAAATTCTTAAAACAAAACTCTATGAAATAATCAACAAAAGAAGTGATCTTTTTTATCAGTTTTCTATTTTATCTAAAACAAACAGAGAAAATTTTGTTAAAACACTAGAGGTCTTAGAAAATGACAAAACTAAAGATACTTCCTTTTTAAAAGAAATAAGTTTAGATCAAAACGATTTGAATTACATTTTAGGAATTTTTTCCCCTTTACGCTTTCCAATGCAGTACCATTTACGCTTAAAAAAAGTACCACAATCAATTTGGAATAAATTAAAAATAGCCTTTTCAAATAAATAATCACTTTGTGCCATTCAAACAAAATAAATGAAGAAGCTGAAGGTCTAGCGTTTAGCCCGTTTTGAAAACCGTGAGTAAAAAAGTTTTTTCTCACATTAAACGTTAAAACTGCCCCAATTAGGATACAAAGATAGGAAACCTAATAATAAAAAAATTTCTCTGATCGTGAACTTTGGTTGATTTTTATAAAGTTTTTCAAAAATTCACGATCGTATTAATTTTTGTATATATAGCTAAATCAGTATAAAAAGATTACGAAAAATGGAATTGAAATAAGTGATCAATTGAACAAGATAATGTTCTTCTTATATGTTTTGCATAGCTTTCCCTTTATGGAAAGTGGCATTATTCATAAAACTATCGCTTTCTTTTGGAAAGTTTGGTAGCACTCAAGATGTACCCCCCTTTGTAAGCCAGATTGCACCCAATTGCAATTGTATTTTCCAATTAAAGCGCCTATGGCATTTGCCCCCCCCAGTCATAAGAACCATAACATCGATTGCCTTTATCTGCTTATCTTCCTTTTTCAATACTTCAATTTTTTGGCAAAACATAGACCTTCTCTCTGGATCTGATTGATTGAGAGTTTTTTTATATGTCTCTCATAAACGGTGTTTCGCATATCTTATACCAGAAGCGCTGACTTCTAACCTCTTAGCCCTTTCATGGCCATACCTATCTAGAAATTTTTCTATATCTACTCTCAAGTTCTATTTGTATAATTTTGTCCATGGGTTATTCCTTTTGTTGACTCCTTCAAAATTTTTGCTCCATCTCACTACTGCTGATTTACATATGCAAAATCTAGCGGCTACTTTTTCAAATGATAAACCGTGCTTTATTTTTAATACTTTTTTCGAAAATCTAATAAATATGTCATAACCTAATTATATAATTTATTACATAATTATAACTCTATCCAGCTCTATTGTCATATTTTTTTATTATGTTTTAGCTATATCTTAAAAGAAGGAGGAAATTATAGAGTATTATTTTGTCTAAAATTCTCTCAAAAAAATTCTGCCCCCTTCACTCAGGCGATGAGCAATTCCACCGGTTTTAGACTACCAATCAAATTCTGAAAATTCTCCAGACTGATTAGAGTAAAAAGCACCTTCTAGGGTAATGTTTCTCAAAATTCTATTATAACCAGAAAAATATTCTACATCTTCCCTATGTGCCTCAAGAATTAAAGATCTAAAATCCGCATTAGATTCAAAAAAAGATCTAAAACCTGCATTAGATTCAAAATCAAGCAGATTTATCTGGCTAATAATATTAATATCTGAAAAATTCGGAAGATTAAATCCTGAGATCTCTTCAAGCTGATCAAGCTGACCGATGTCAGTACTTGTCTCTGAATATTGAGGTGATCCCAATGCTGAAAACTGATTGGTATGACTCAAAAAATCAGTACCTGACTCAGAACTTTGGTGAAAATCGGACAGGATTTCAGCATCGGGATTACTGCCTGATTGAGAGCTCTGACAGGAATAATCGGACAGGATTTCAGCATCGTGATTGTCAACCAATTTAGACTGCTCCAAATTAGACAGGCTTCCATATGCGTTTTGAGCAATACTTCCAACAAAAACGCTTTTAAAAACAGTTATCATAATAATTAACGAAACTTTTTTCATACGTAAAAATTTTCTTATTTTTCTTTATTTTAATAGAAACTTAACAAGATTGCAATCTTGTAAATTAAAAAATTCAATACGATTAACATTTTTTGGCTAGATGATGTCGTCATGAGATAAAATATAATATAACAGGAATCAAAAATTTTATTTTTTAAGAGAAATAACGCAATCGCACAAAAGACACAACATATCAGAGAAATCTTGGAAAATACTTGGCCTTATCTGCCAGAAAAAAATGGGAGTTAGGGAGGGAAAAGCAAAAGACAATCGTTAAATTCTGTTTTGTGGATTTTAAGAACGAGTTCCCCTTGGCGAGATATTCCCCCTTGCTATGGAGTTTGGAAAAATACGCACAGAAGATTTTTCAGATGGAAAGATAAAGACAATTTTGGAAAATCTTTTAGAAAAATTGATTGTTGATCCAAACTATGAGTGGCGGATTATATGCCAGCCATATAAAAGTGCATCCTTATGCCGCAAAGGTTAAGGAAGGTGGGCCAGGATATGGGGGGCTGCACAAAAAGGGGATCAACACGAAGCCACAATATAAAACTTAATTTGGCTGTGGATGCCCATGCCGGTTAGAGTATTAACATCGGGTATGGTTGCTAATTGCAAACAAGCTAGCCAGCGTTTTGAAGGAATAGACGCTCAAAATCTTCTTTCAGATAAAGGATATGATACAAATCAAATCGTTAATGAGGCGAGAAAAAATAACATAAATCCTGTTATTCTCCCGAAAAAATAGAAAAGAACAAAGGGAACACAATAAAGATATTTCAAGCTTAGACATTCTTGTAGAGAATATATTTATTCACCTGAAACGCTGAAGAGGAATTGCAACGCGATACGCAAAAATACTTCTTCATTTCTTAATTCCGTTCAAATTAGATACCTTTTCTTTGGTTGAACTTTTCGTGACGACACTATCTAGCTACCGAAGACGTCGATCACTTTTTGCAAAAATCTTTGATGTGGGATTTAAATTTTTCTTTAGGATTTACTTCATCTATTCGTAACTATCACCTCACACTTTTTTTAGAATTTTTTTGAAAATCTCGTGAGCACTTTATCAAACATTCAACACTTAAAAAAAATAATTTTTTTCTTGATTTTGTTTTTAAACTTCTGTACACAAAAAACAAAAATTCAACTTGTTATTAAATGTTATGAAAAGTTTTTTATGTTTTTTTCTTAATTTCTTCTCAAATTTTTTTCTAATAGAGAAAAAAATTCCAAAAACATTTAAAAAATTAACGATTAAAGGAATTATTAGCGTCTTGAATGAACGTTGCAATGGGGTAAAAAAATTCAGAAGAACTTGCAGCACATTTTTAGGCTATTGATTCCCTGGATAACAAATGATAGACAGCGTCAATAGGTTGCTAAAATCAGTGAAAAGGGCTCTTTATTTCTTCAATATTCTAAATTCAAGGGGGGAATAGAAAAAATAGAAGATGGATCAAAACTTATCTGGCGGGCTTTTAATCACTTATCAAAAAAGAGAGCAAACATTCATGGTGTTTTTGATGGAATTCCAAAACAAGAATTAGATTCTTTGAAGTTTTTAACTAAAGATATTTTTCGTTAGAATTGGTAAAGGAAATCTTTTAAAAGTCTCTAAAAATGATTGCATGTAAATTTTGTGAATGTTCGGAGCAGTTTAAAAGCTGTTTTGTTCGAGGGGGTCAGAGGAGAAAATGTAAAAAATGTGGAAAAAATTTCACGAGGTGTGCCCGAGAAAGACAAGCTCAAAGCCCTCGTTTTATACGCAAGCGGCCTTTCAATAACCGAATTGCTCAGCGTTTTGGTGTCAGCGTGAGCGCTGTTTTGAAAGAGGGGAACCTTAGGATCAAGGTTATGCGCAAAAATTGAGCTATCTCCAGAAGACAAAGGTATTGTCAAGGAAGTCGATGAATTTTGGCATTATTTAAAAAAAGAAGCAAAAAATTGGATTTTTAAAGCTTGGATTTCTAAACTCTATAAGTCTATGATCGCGCAGGAAAAGGGCTCATCGATTGGGAATTTGGAGATCGTTCGCGTCAAACATTCAAACGACTTTTTGAACGATTAAAAAAATAGAAAATTTTCTTGCAGAGATCATTGCGCAGGTTTTAATAAAACTATTCCAAGCACCTGCCTCTTTCAGGGAAAAGATAAAACGTTTTCCATTGAACAGAATAACGCTCCACACCGCCATTGGTTTGCGAGATTTCGCCCCCCCCTGCAAACACACGATCACTTGAAATGCCGGAGGGAACACTGCGTATTTTTGCGGCACTTCACGTTAATAAAACATTGAAAATCAATTATGCTATCTTTTGTTAAAAGTCTCTGTTTTATTGTATTAAGAATATGTTGTTATTTCTACCCAATAAATTTCATTGTTTTTTACATATAATTTATGCCATATGTATATTTTTGTAATCACATTGAATTCTAAATGGTATTGCATTAGAATGAAGACATTGGGGGTACAAAGTTGATAAAATATTATTGAATCGAACATTTGTTTTGTGGGGGTTAACCTGCCCAGCGTCATTTTCTGCTCCGTTTCGTAATGTTCCTGCCATGGATATTCAAGCTCAGGAAGGGATTGAGTTTTTTTTAGAGAAAAAATATTGTGTTGCCAAGGGAAACGTTCGAATAAAACAGGGGGAAACAACTATTCTTTGCCAAAAAATTAAAATTTTTTTTAGAAGTGCTGGCCTTTCAAAATCGCCAGAAATTAAATATATCGTTGCAACAGGTAAGGCAATAGTTTATCGAGGAGCCAATGAATTAAAGGCGGATCGTTTAGTTTTTTACGTAAAAGATCAAAAGCTTTTAGCTCAATCTTATTTTGATTTCGGTGTTAATCTTTTTCAGCGTGAACGTGATTTTTCAATGCAAGCCAGAGAGCTCAGGTATGATTTAAATTCTCAAAAAGGAATCGCAACAGGGGGAGCTATTTTAACTCATCCAAAAGGAAGGTTCCGCTCTAATGAAATTTGTTTTTCTTTTTCTAAAAAATCTCCACAACCTTTGAAAATTCTTGCTGGTTTAGAAAATTTGAATAAGGATTCAAAATTTTTGGTTCAAGCAAAAGGAAATGTAGCGATGATGTATGAAGATTGGAAAATAATATCAAAAGAAGCATTTTATGACGAAGCTGGGGAAAAACTTCAACTACTTGGAGCAGTTCAAGTTTCTAACGGAACACAAAATTTTGGGACAACACACCACGCCATTTTAGATTTAAAAAAACGATTTTACAAGATTAAAGCTCTTAAAAAACGTTCTTGTATATTGATGATCCCTGTGCATCAAACACTTTCTTTTAAAAAATTTAAGAGAAAATAAATGGATTTTTCTGCTCAAAAATTGTGCTACAGATCAGGACAAAAACAAATTGTTCAAGAGGTATCTTTAAAAATCGTTTCTGGAGAAAGTGTAGCCTTGTTAGGGCCAAATGGCGCAGGCAAAACGTCAACTTTTTTATTAATGTCTGGGCTAATTGTTCCATCTCAAGGTGATATTTTTCTTAATGACCAAAACGTAACTCGCTGGCCATTGTATCGAAAAGCTCGATTAGGTATTCGGTATTTACCCCAGGAAAGTTCTGTATTTCGAGATCTTAGTGTTGAAAATAACTTAAAAATCATTTTAGAGCGTGTTTATACTGCAACAAAAGATCAAAAATTTTACCTAGAACTTTTACTGAATGATTTTCGTTTGACATCGCAACGACATTCTTTAGGCGGAGTATTATCGGGGGGGGAAAGACGTCGTTTGGAAATTGCAAGAGCATTAATTGGAAATCCAAAATTTTTGCTTTTAGACGAACCTTTTGCGGGTATTGACCCCCGTTCAATTGAAGATGTGCAAGAACTAATTCGCACCTTAAAGAAAAAAATATCGGAGTACTTATAACCGACCATAACGTGCGAGAAACTTTAAGCCTTGTAGACCGTGTTTACATTATGTTTGAAGGACGTGTTTTAAAAGAAGGCACTCCAGAAAATGTACTCAAGAGCGAGAAAGTACGCTCGCTTTACCTTGGAAGTGCGTTTAGTCTGTAGAGCGTAGTAATTTAGGTTGAATTGGATATTTTAAAGAACCACGAAATAGCATCGAATAGGGCGTTGAAATTTAGTATATTGTCCACCTCTTCATATTAGCCCAGAATTTCTCTATTGGATTCAAATCAGGAGAATATGGAAGTAGAAAAATTATACTGCATTTTACAGATTCTATTAATTCTTGACTTCTATTGGATTTATGAAAAGAGGCATTATCCATAATAACACCTTGACCAGACTTTAGTTCCTTGATCAAAAATTCTACCCAAACTTGGAGCAATACTGTGTCGCAAGATCCGTTAAAAACAATTGGTGCTGTCGGCTTGTTATTAACCAAACCGGAAATAATTCCTTCTTTGATACTATTTCCCACTCTTTTTGCTAACCAACTTTTCACTTTTTCTGCCCCACCCTTCTGTTTTTGCACATAGTTATATCAATGCCGCTTTCATCACTATATAACAAGACTTGGGTACGCTATATCTTGATCGATTTTTGATACTGACTTCGTTT
>NZ_BAUP01000135.1:0-2499 GCF_000648275.1 Holospora elegans E1
TCGAGAATTTTAGCCAAAGATAGCATGACGAATTTTCAAAGTTTTATTAACGTGAAGTGCTGCAAAAATAAGCAGTGTTCCCTCCAGAATTTCAAGTGATCGTATGTTTGCAAGGGGGGCGAAATCTTGTAAACCAATGGCGCTGAGGAGCGTTATTTTGTTCAATGGAAAAGGTTTTATCTTTTCCCTGAAAGAGGGGGGGCTTGGAATAATTTTATTAAAACCTGCCCAATGATCTGCGCAATAAAACAATAATCGTTCAAAAAGTCGTTTGAATGTTTGACTCGAGAGATCACCAAATTGCCAATAGATGAACCGTTTTCCAGCACGATCATAGGATTTAGAAATCCAAGCTTTAGAAATCCAAATTTTTTGCTTCTTTTTTTAAATATACAAAAATTTATCGACTTCCATGATAATACCTTTGTCTTCTGGGGATGGCTCAATTTTAGCGCATCGCCTTAATCCTAAGGTGCGCCCTCTTCAAAACAGCGGTGGTGCTGGCACCAAAAGCTGCGCACTTCGGTTCATTGAAAAGCCGCTTGCGTATAAAACGAGGGCTTGGAGCTTGTCTTTTTCAGGCACACCTCGTGAAATTTTTCCGCATTTTCTTACATTTGTACCTCTAACCTCCTCGAACAAAACCGCTTTTAAAGCAATCTTAAACATTCACAAAATTTACATACTTACATACAATCATTTTTAGAGACTTTTAAAAGACTTGCTTTGCCAATTTCTAACAAAAAATATATTTAGTTAAAAGCTTCCAGATCCTTAAAATTTAACTGCAATTATAGGCATATTATTTTAGGTTTACTATATTTTGTTATTTTTAAAATATAATGTACATTGTAGGTTTCAAATGATTGATTAAAATGAAAATAAATTTTTTTTATATAGCCTTCGCCATGATGATACATACCGCAGCTCAAGCTAACTCTATGAAAGAGTTAGAAAAAAATTTGACTGAAACTATCGAAGCGTTCTCAAAACCGGTATCTTGGGAACAAAAAGAGAAGTATGAACAAAAAGTCATTTCATATTTTTTAGAGTTTATATCTAAACTAAAAGAGTCTTCCTCTGTAGAAAAAAGTTTGTTAGAAAGTTTCGTGTGTACTTTTTTTGAAAAAATATTAGAAATAGAAATAGATCAACAAATAAAATACATTGAAAATGAAGAAAAAGTACAAAAAGAAATAGAAAAAAATAATGATGGCCCGGGATACGTGACAATAGCAGAAAATATCAAAAATTTAAAGATAGGGATGTCTTATTTGAAAGACTCTAAAAAAAAATTGTGAAAAATTAAAAAATTCCAAGAAAATACAAAACCAACCGCAATCTAAGTATCAGGAGCGTTTTAGTCTGTTTTTAAAAGTATTAGATGCTATAAAAAAATCAAGCTCAGGAGTGGCAGAAGAAGCGGTAACAGAAGCTCTAAAAAGCAGAGTATCATGGGAGTTACAAAAGAGGAATAATGGAAAATTCATAGCAAGTGATGAATTGCCAAAAGAATTCGCAAGGTTAGATAGGGGATTAAACGCAAAAAAGAGAGCAGCAGGAATAGACGCTATGATTTACCGTTACGTTAAAAGTGTTGGACTAATGCGTTGAAAGTTGTCATTGACGCGGTCGACAAGATCCATGGCGATGTTGTTTCAGGTTTGGTTGAAAAAACGCAGCATACTCTCGCGAAATTCTTTGGCAGAGACGAAAAATTGATTATTGAAATTTAGGTTGAATTAGATATTTTAAAGAGCCACGAAAAAGCGTTGAAATTCAGTATATTGCATTACAATCCACCTCTTCATATTAGCCGAGATTTTCTATATTGGAAGTCTTGGCATGTCATAAGAACAACCACTTTAATCAATAGACACTCTCTGCTTATCTTCTTTTTTTTATTCTTCAATTTTTTGGCAAAACGTAAATCTTTTTTCTGGATCCGCTTTTGGGTGATTTAGAGTTTTTTTATATGTCACTCCTAAACGTTGTTTTGCACATCTGATACCAGAAGTGCTGACTCCTCACCTCTTAGCCCTTTCATAGCTAAACTATCTGGAAATTCTTCCGTATCTATTCTCAATTTTTCTTTGTCTAATTTTGTCCATGGTTTATTCCTTTTGTTGCCCCCTTCAAGAGTTTTGCTCCATCTCACTACTGCTGATTTAGATATGAAAAATCTGGCGGATACTTTTTCAAATGATAAACCGTGCTTTGTTTTTAATACTTTTTTCGAAAATCTAATGAATATGTCATAACTTTAACTATATAATTTATTGTTTAGTCCCAGCAAGAAGTGGTTAGGATTAGGTATAAAATATTCAAGATGAATTGTCCACTGATTTAGAATAAATTGCCAAGGAGTTTTTCCTTTGATAGCTTTGAGTCGTTTAGCAAAGTTGTAAGCCATAAGATAAGCACGTCCATGCTGTTTTAGCTCATCATGAGAAGCATAATGAAAGCTATTAACTGTTGCTTCTTTTAGATTTCTATTAA
>NZ_BAUP01000134.1:0-2411 GCF_000648275.1 Holospora elegans E1
CTTGATATCAAGGCTTTTGAGAAGAGTCCAGAATCAATTAACTTGTCCTTTTAAAAAAACGCCTGACGCGTTCAAGCTTGGATTTTATTGAAGGTGGAGAGTGCATCTTGTGGATCAGCGCAGGATGCTGAACCTTTCGCTGATCGATAAGTACGAAGGTTTTAAAAGTCTCTGCGCGGGAATTGTGAAAAGCTAATAGTTTTGTTATCTTATTTATTAAGGATGAGAGGTTCATTTGCATTAAACATTGTTGTTTATTTTTAATAAAATAGCCTCTTTTTCGGATCTTTTAAAGACCCTTCAAAAAAGTGAGGGGGAGTATGATCAAATTTAAAGAAAATTCTATTTGTAAAATAAAAAATTATATTTTTTATAATAAAATGAACTTATATAAAAAAACAAAAAACAAAAATGATAATAAAATATTTTACTTTAATATTTATATTCATAGCAGGCAACTGCTTTGCTGGTGGAGAAGGCTCCTCAACTGTTCCAGAAACAGGAAATGCTTCTTCTCAACAGAAAAGCAACGCAAACATGACAATAACGAGTACACAGCCTTACTCCCAACAACGCGCTCCCTTAAAAGAAACGCCTTCACAGCAAATTTTAAACGAAACTAAACAAAAAAACTGCGAAGATAAATTAAAAAAGTTACAAAATGATTTCTTAAAAGTGGAAAAAAATATAAATTTACTAAGAACAAAACTTCCATCAATCAACATAGAGATAATAGAACTGAATCAACAACTAAATGAAGTTAAAAAAGAGAAAAAAAAATTAGAACAAACAGCAGAAGATTATGTAAAAGCAATAGAAGAAACTGTCACCTTTTTAGAAAAGCATCAATCGAAAGATGACCCAAAATTTAACGACATTATTAGAATTATAGACACAAAAACAAACCAAAACATCCCCACTTACCCAAATAAATAAGATAAAGAACTTACTTATTGTGGGGAGTATTGTGTGGATTTTAGGTGTGGCATTTTATGAGAAAAAGGAAAATACAAGGATTCTGAAAAAATATCAAAACGATTACATAGGCGGTCGTATTGAGGATTGTGTAAAAAAAGTAACAAAAGGTCTCCCCGGATTTTTTTATATCTATGCGGTAAATCTTTATAGGTAATTGTGTTAACTCAACTCAAAAAAGGTAAGATTCTATCTTGCCTTTTATTTCATTTTAACTTTTTCTAAATTTATGCGTTTTATCCATTTAAATTTTTTATAACGTCTTTGGATACGAAATAGCATATTTTCGAGGCTTTTAACTAAGTATCTTTTTTGTTAGAACTGGTAAAGGAAGTCTTTTAAAAGTCTCTAAAAATGATTGTATGTAAATTTTGTGAATGTTCGGAGAGCTTTAAAATCGGTTTTGTTCGAGGGGTTCAGAGGTGAAAACGTAAAAAATGTGGAAAAATTTTCACGAGGTGTGCCCGAAAAAGACAAGCTCCAAGCCCTCGTTTTATACGCAAGCGGCCTTTACGATGAACCGAATTACTCAGCGTTTTTGTATCAGCGCCACCGCTGTTTTGAAGGGGGGCGCACCTTAGGATCAAGGCTATGCGCCAAAGTTGAGCTCCCCCCAGAAGACAAAGGTATTGTCATGGAAGTCGATAAATTTTTGTATATTTAAAAAAAGAAGCAAAAAATTTGGATTTCTAAAGCTTGGATTTCTAAATCCTATGATCGTGCTGGAAAACGGTTCATCTATTGGCAATTTGGTGATCTCTCGGATCAAACATTCAAACGACTTTTTGAACCATTAAAAAAATGGAAAATTTTATTTTGTTGCGCAGATCATTGGGCAGATTTTAATAAGAACCTGTATTCATTAATAAAAGTTTTATAGACGATATAGGATTAAGGGGGTATGGGAAAAAGTGATGCATGAACTTTCTTAAGACAAGCCGAATTAAGTATGAAAGGAGTGAGAATCCCAGCTATAGCATTATTCACAACGTGTTAAACCCACAGAAGCTTCAGAAAAAATAGGTATAGATGGGGGAAAAAAAGATACGTAAACGGCATAGTGTTGTTGATACGCAAGGCAATCTGATCCATATCACGGTTCATAAGGCCAATGACACAGGTGCTGGGTGCAGAGTTTTTTAGGAAGCGGTGCAAAAAAATTATCCTACATTGAGTGTGTGCAGATGCTGGATATAGAAACCCCGTGGAGGCATTTGTGAGAACTCTATTGAATAAAACTATAGCAATCTCAGAGCGTATATCTCAAGAATGGGCCATACTTCCAAAGCGTTAGATCGTCGAAAGAACATAAGATAGCTAAATCCTTTTCGAAGGGCGTCTAAAGATTATGAAATTGCCATAGCGACTGCTGAAAACATAATTACAGCCCATTCCATGATCCTATTAAGAAGGATAGCTAAATCATGAATACAAGG
>NZ_BAUP01000133.1:0-2171 GCF_000648275.1 Holospora elegans E1
GGGTTCGATAAAATTCTCTCCTTTTCAGCTGATCGCGAATTTGTGGGCAAAGATTGGATCACTTATTTGTGTGACTTATTTGTGTGACTACACGATCCCTTTTTTATCCGTATAAAAGATAATCCATTGGCCAACTTCGGCACCTCTAAAAAGCCTTTGAAGGATTTTTTTACTCACCTAAATACGGACGAAAGCCGCCATCTGTAACATGCTGGATGATCCTATGGGGGGGGCGTAGGTAAAAAGATTAAAGATGCGTACCTTGTCATTTGCCCAAGATAAAGACCGGGTGATAAAAGCCTACAAACAAAGATGGGACATTGAACGGCTTTTCAGAACTATGAAAACGCAAGGGGTTAACCTTGAAAATCCCCCTATGAAAGATTTGGGAAGACTTTCCAAACTTATGACCATTGTCGCTGTTGCTATTGTATACGCTTCTATAACGGGCCTTACACAAGAATGTGCTTACAAAAAAACAGTCAGAGCGCCTTTCTATTCATACTTCACAAGGGGACTCAGGTGGATCAAAGATAAACTCTTATTCTTTGATTTCAGCAATCTTTTAAATTACCTGAAAAAAAGTGAGGGGGAGTATGGTTAAAATCTTAAAATATTAAATATTTATACTCTATATTAACAGAATTGATAATAAAATTTCGTGCAATCATTTCATTTGATTTTGTCTCCCCAACCCAACGCATTTCATTTCATCCCACAGCGTTTTCAAAAAATTGAAAACGCTGAATAATAACTTTCTAATTTTTTCTAAAAATATTTAGAATGGTGCCCGTTATTAAACAATATCCTACCTTATCTACGATGGTGGTTAACTAAGTACTTTTCCAAGCGTCGATATTGCGTTTCTAGTCTATCTAAGCGATCCTCTAAAGAGGAAGAAGAGATGTCTTTCTTAGGCTCTTCATTAATAAAGGTGTGAATTGGAGAAGAAAATATTTTCTTAAAGAGGATCGGAAATCTTTTTGTAGTCTTGCGCTTTGAACAGTCTTTATTTTGTGTCTCATTTGAATCTGTTTCAGTTTTTGGGTTTCCTTCATCTGACTTCTCTTCTAGATCAGTTCCATAGCTTGTGTCAACCTTGCTTGCTTTCTGTTCAAAATCTGTTCCAGAGCTTACGTCGATCTTATTTAATTCCTCTTCTAGGCCTGCTTCAGAGCTTGTTCCAGCTTTAGTCGCTTCTTGTTCAAAATCCTCCTCAGGGGAGACGTTGGCTTTATCCAATTCTTTTTCTAGGATAGTTCCAAAATTTGCGCCAACTTTATGTGGTATTTCTTGCGAACTCGTCTCTATTTTTGTTGAAATTTTTTCAGGATTCAAAGTAAAATCTTTTTCTTTTAATAATTTTTCTGGAAAAGAGATAAGCTTAAAAATCAAATTCATTAACTGTTCTTGAGCTACTTTTCTTTGTGTATCTTCTTTGTTTTTTTCATCAAGAATATCGACTTCTTTCACAGAAGAATGTGTTTTTTTAGAAGGAATGTTCGTAGTAGTAAAAGAAAGCACATTATCCCCGTTAGGAATAAGAGTCTGTTTAAAAAATAACTTAGAAATAGGATCCAAAACAGAATCAGATTTTTGATTTTTTTCTGGTTCTATCTCTGAAATTAGGTCAGAATTTTGCTCTTGAAAACGATCTCCATCAGATGATAAAAAAGAAAGTCCTTTGGACTTTTGGGTAAAGAATATCCCTGCTGCTAATACAGCGATCAAAAATTTGTTTTTCATACAATAAATTTTTTTATTTTTCCTGTTGATAGTACAACAACATAATTAAAAAATACAAAATGCTCTTTTGCACGAAGAAAAATTCCTTACCGCATCCAAAAAAAGAACACTAAATTATTCCAATTTTTTAAACAAAACCTAAAGAATAAAAGAACTTATGGGGCTCTTGCATGATAGATTTTTAGGCGGAAAATTTTTATAACGGCCCCTTTTTTATGATTTTTTATAAATTTAGATAAAGAAAGTCTTTAGACTTATAAAAATGTCCAGATTTAAAGCTCAATAAGTTGTGTTTAGTCCCAGTAAAAAATGGTTAGGATTAGGTATAAAATATTCAAGATGAATTGTCCACTGATTTAGAATAAATTGCCAAGGAGTTTTTCCTTTGATAGCTTTGAGTCGTTTAGCAAAGTTGTAAGCCATAA
>NZ_BAUP01000132.1:0-2039 GCF_000648275.1 Holospora elegans E1
CTTTCAAAAGACTTTTTGAACGATTAAAAAAATGGAAAATTTTATTTTATTGCTTAGATCATTGGGCAGGTTTTAATAAAATCATTCCAAGCCCCCGCCTATTGCAGGGAAAAGATAGAACGTTTTCTATTGAACAAAAGTAACGCTCCACACCGCCATTGGTTTGCAAGATTTCTCCCCCCTTGCAAACACACGATCACTTGAAATGCTAGAGGGAACACTGCATATTTTTTCGGAACTTCACGTTAATAAAACTTTGAAAATTAATCATATTATCTTTAATTAAAGGTCTCCAAAAATTATCAGTGAAAAATGCAGTTGCAATAAAATTTAATTTATGATTATCCTAGGTTTAAATATTACATGTAAATTATTGTCTAATGCAATGTCTTATTCGTCCTCAGATCCATCTGAAATAGGTAATTCAACATTTTTTTCTCCCATTAAATCTAGCCACAAATCTGAAATATATCGCGTTAATTCTATAGAAGGAAGAAAATCTCCATGAAATTTTTTAAAGTGTTTTTTATCAGGAAAAATCTCTCTATTCTTTAATAGTTCCGGGAAAATCCAGGGATGCGAATGCGAAGAGGTGTTTGCAGTTTTTAATGCGTTACTAATCGCGGCCATGTTTTTGGGCCTTAAAACAAAATTGATAAATTTATGCGCAGCTTCTATATGAGTTGCTCGTTTAGGAATGGCCATCATATCAATAGTCATCATTACACCTTCTTTAGGAACAACATAACAAATATTCACAGAAGGAGAATACTGCTTTCCCTGAAAAGCAGCAAGTGCAATATTATCTGAAAATCCCTGCAAAATGCTTGCTTCCTGCGCAAGCAGAGTATCTTCTTGCCGTGCATTTTGAAACCTGGTGATAAAAGGGCGAATTTTTTTAAGAAAATCGTACGCCTGTTTCCATAATTTTTTATCGGTACTGCAAGGATCTTTGCCCAAGTAAAGCAGAACTGCTTGGAATACGTCTTTTGCATTATCTAAAAGATAAATTCTGTAAGAAGAAAGTTTGCGAATCACTTTATAATCAAATATCATTCCCCAAGTGCGCAAATCTTTTACTCCAGAATTAGAAATTTTGTCTAAATTGACTCCAAGCCCTACAGACCCAAATAAGTAAGGAACCCCATAACAGTGCTCTGAGTCAATGCAAGAAACTTTTTCAAGAAATGCAGAATCTATATATTTTAAATTAGGAATTTGTTCTTTTGATAGAGGGCGGAAAAGTTTAGCCTTAGTTGTACGTGCAAAAGAAGGCCATGCAGTAATTATTACCACATCATAGCTATTCTCCATGCACAAATCCGTTTCTAAAATTTCTTCACTTTCATACGTATCATAAATGGCTTCTATTCCTGTTTCTTTCTGAAACTCTTTTAAAAGCTCTGGTGGAAAGTATCCTGCCCATCCATAAATGTACAGCACCTTCTTACTAGATTTACATCCTGGAAGAATAAGCGTTCCGAAAAAAAGTAAGAAAATTAGAAATTTATTAAACATTAAAAGACCGAATGCTTTCGCTTTGATTTGCTTCTTGAAATACTATCAAATTTCTTGATTTTTCACAATCAGATAAAATGTATGGTTAGCTTTATCCTATTGATTTAAATAAAAAAATATATTTAGAACAATTTATAAAACATTGAAATTTTGAAGATTTTAACTAAAGATATTTTTCGTTAGGATTGGTAAAGGATGTCTTTTAAAAGTCTCTAAAAATGATTGTATGTAAATTTTGTGAGTGTTCGGATTGCTTTAAAAGCAGTTTTTTTCGAGAGAGCAAGCGGTGCAAATGTAAAAAATGTGGAAAAAATTTCATGAGGTGTGCCTGAGAAAGACAAGCTCCAAGCCCTTGTTTTATACGCAAGCGGCCTTTCAATGAACCGAAGTGCTCAGCGTTTTGGTGTCAGCGTGAGCGCTGTTTTGAAGGGGGGCGGTCACCTTGGGAGGCTATGCGCCAAAATTTAGCCATCCCCAGAAGACAAAGGTATTGTCAAGGAAGTCAATGAATTTTGGTATAA
>NZ_BAUP01000131.1:0-1922 GCF_000648275.1 Holospora elegans E1
GCAGACCGTGTTAAAGGTAACTACTCGCCCTAAAAGAGCTTCTGATTTAGATGGAGAGTATTGTTTTGTAAATTCTGAGATTTACAATAAGATGTTTCAAGAAAAAAAGTTTGCACTTCATACAAAATATTACGAACATACTTATGCGATTCCCTATTCCACCCTTGAGGAAGGAAAAAAGAAAAATATTTCTCGGTTTATTACCCCCTGGGTTTTTGGAAAAGATTCTGTTTTTGATCCGCGTATACGCTATGTCAGAATTTGGCTAGAGCTTTCTCAAGAAGAGCGGGTAAAAAGGATGCTTAATAGAGGAGATAGCAAAGAATACGTGGCCAAGCGCTTAGACCAAGAGGCTTTGCCCCAGTTTGCTGTTTATTGGGAACAACAACGTCAGCAATGTCAATGGGTTGTGGATGCTAGTGCTCCTCTTGAAGAGGTTGTAAATAAGATTCGTGCTATAGGGCTGGACTGCGTAAATCTTCATTAACGATACAATGCAGGCAGTTTGTATAAACGGAGTGTTTTTTGGGATCCATGAAAGTCAGACAAGACTGTTGCATTTTTCAATCTTTACAGAGAGTTAAGCGGTGTGGTACCATCAACCTTCACGGAAATGTTAAGGCGTTTTAAATTCGAGGTAACGAAAGGTCGATGATTGCAGTAGTGGGGTGTGGACTGTGGGGCGAAAATATTATGCGTACGTTATCAGAAATCATACTCCCCCTCACTTTTTTGAAGGGTCTTTAAAAGATCCGAAAGAGAGGCTATTTTATTAAAAATAAACAACAATGTTTAATGCAAATGAACCTCTCATCCTTAATAAATAAGATAACAAAACTATTAGCTTTTCACAATTCCCGCGCAGAGACTTTTAAAACCTTCGTACTTAGTATGATCGATCAGCGAAAGGTTCAGCATCCTGCGCTGATCCACAAGATGAACGCTCCAGCTTCAATAAAATCCCAGCTTGAACGCGTCAGGCGTTTTTTTTAAAGGACAAGGAATTGATTCTGGACTCTTCTCAAAAGCCTTAATATCAAGCATTTGGGAGCCAGTTCCTAAAATGCATTTAATGCTCGATGGCACCAATTAGAAGTTTGGAACGCAGAATATCAATAGCCTCGTACTAGCTGTTAGAGTTGGAAAGATTGCATTTCCTTTGTTTTGGAGCATGCTTGATCACCAGAAAAATTCGCACCCCCAAGCACGCAGCAGTTTATTAAACCAATTTAAGGAAATCTTTGGGGTCAATAAAATTCTCTCCTTTTCAGCTGATCGCGAATTTGTGGGCAAAGATTGGATCACTTATTTGTTTGACTTATTTGTGTGACCACAAGATCCTTTTTTTTCCGTATAAAAGATAATCCATTGGCCAACTTCGGCACCTCTAAAAAGCCTTTGAAGGATTTTTTTACTCACCTAAATACGGACGAAAGCCGCCATCTGTATAACATGCTGGATGATCCTAGGGGGGGTATCGTAGGTAAAAAGATTAAAGATGAGCACCTTGTTATTTGCTCAAGATAAAGACCGGGTACTAAAAGCCTACAAATAAAGATGGGATATTGAACGGCTGTTCAGAACTATGAAAACGCAAGGGGTTACCCTTGAAAATACCCCTATGAAAGATTTGGGAAGACTTTCCAAACTTATGACGATTTTATACGCTTCTATAACGGGCCTTACACAAGAAATTGCTTACAAAAAAAACAGTCAGAGTGCCTTTGGTATTCATACTTCACAAGGGGACTCAGGTGGATCAAAGATAAACTCTTATTCTTTGATTTCAGCGATCTTTTAAACTACCTGAAAAAAAGTGAGGGGGAGTATGATCAGAAATGAAAAAGCTATCAGCGGTTTTTGATGAAGATGACGAAAAATGTTCCAAATTATCCCAAGCTTTTCAAGTGCCTGTTTTAACG